>JBDUDG010000106.1:0-9293 GCA_040003045.1 Saprospiraceae bacterium
ACCCGGCACTGTCCAGGCCGCGGCCGAGATTGGACTCCCGATCATCAATTGTGGTCCGGGAGCAATAGCATTGATTGGCATGCCTGCTCCGGGTTTTCCTCTTACAGTTCTATGGGAATCTTTAGGCGACGGCTCATTTTCAAATGCATCCTCACAAGCCGTTATTTATACACCAGGTGCATTGGATTCTATTTCCTCTTCAATCGCAATAGTTTACAATATCATAGATCCGATTTGTGGCAATCAATCGGATACCATGAATATAATTTTCAATGCACAGCCTTTTGCATTATTTTCCAACGATACCTTTGCCATTTGTGATCAATCTGATAAAGGTTCTATCCTGAACTTCCCATCGCTGATTATTGGTGGAGATATGAATGGTGTTTGGACAAATTCTGGAGGTGCGCCTGTAAATTTTTCAAATCCATCTTCTGTTGATTTTAATGGAGTGGCTACAGGATTTTACACTTTTATGTATCAAACCAATTCTGCGATCCCACCTTGTCAGAATGCTTCATATTCAATTATTGTATCTGTTCAGGTATGTCTTTGTCCAATTATAACTGTTCAACCACTTCCGGGGGGTATTTGCAACAGTTTGCAAACGCTTGCACTGAATGCATTTGTCATAGCAGGTGCACCGGGCACATGGGTAATCTTAAGCGCTCCACCTGGTTCTAATCCCGCTACTGTTATTGGTTCGAATATGCAGATTCAGGGTGCTGATCCAGGACTTTATTCTTTGCGTTTTACTTTTGACTCTGCACCCATTATAGCATGTCCTGATAGCGCTGAGATTGAAGTTTTGATTCAGGATGTACCTTCGATAAGCGTTTCATCCGACACTTCCATTTGCGGAATAAGTGATGTGCCATTGACAGCAATAGTTGGAGGCTCTGCGACGAATGCCGTTTGGTTCACTTCTGGCTCAGGCATATTCGATAATACAATCAGCCTGAATCCTGTGTATATGCCCTCCAATGCTGATCTTGTATCAGGGCAAATACGGCTTATTGCAAAGACAATCGATTCGCTAGGGTTTTGTACTGATGCTCTGGATACGACATACCTCAATTTATTCGCTCCTCCATTTGTGATCTGGTCCGCACTAAAGGATACTGTTTGTAATGTGATTGATAGCGGTTCTGTCGTCAATTTAAATTCATTCATTACAGCCGGTGATTTAACTGGAATATGGACTGATGTGGATGGAACAGGAGTAGACCTGTCAGCACCTTCGCTGGTCGATTTTGCCGGTTTTACTCCGGGTAATTATCACTTCAATTACACAACTCAATCGGCGATGCCTCCGTGTAAGGATGTTAGTTATGTATTTGAAGTTTTAGTGGAGGATTGTGCATGTCCGCTTTTGGAAATTAGCGATATTAATGGTCCGGTTTGCATTCCGACGTCTGTTAATTTAAATGCGCTTATATCAAATGCTTCTTCTGGTTTCTGGTCACTTTACGATGGCCCGGTGAGTGCTTCATGGCCGGTTATTTTAGGAAATTCGGTTATTACCGACAATGCAGATCCAGGACAGTATATATTAAGATATCAGCTGATTGATTCGGTGCCTGGTTGTATGGCTTCCAAATTTATTTCTTTCACCCTTGATCAAAGTCCTTTGGTAACTTCCACATCGTTTATTTGTGATGCCGACCTGCTTCATTATTCAGTGCAGGTGAATACCAATGCATTTACTGTTATTTCTGATTTTGGAACTGTAAGTCTTTCATCTCCGGGATTATTTTCCGTCCAGGGGATTCCTGCAGGACAAAATATTGTATTGCAGTTATCTTCTGCTTCTGGTAATTGTACTTTCACAATGCCAATATCGGCACCAGATTGTACCTGCACACTCATGATTGAAAACCTGTCGGATACAATCTTTTTGTGCAGAGGGGATACGTTTACTTTGATTCCAATTGTTACCGGAGCAACAGGCATTCCATTTAATACATGGATAGGTCCTGGCTTCTCGGTGCAAAGGCCATCCTTCAAGATCTTTGAGGACGGTACTTTCATTTGGTCAGTTAGAGATGCTCTTTGCGAAAGAAGAGATACGTTTCATGTGAAGGTATATGATTCTGTTTTGCTGTCAGATACACTTCTGCCACCTTTTTGTCCGGGAGGTAGTGACGGTTCGGTGATCATTTCAAATATTTCTCAGGGAGTAGGTCCATATTCCGTGCAACTTGATAATCGTCCACCATTCTCATTAGATATTTTCCCTGATACTATTAAAATGATCTCTTCTGGAAACCACACACTTGGTATAACAGATTTGAATGGCTGCGAATCTTTATTTACGATCTCAGTTCCGGATCCGATGGACAGACTTTTGAATCTGGGTCCTGATCAAAGTATAAAAAAAGGTGATAGCGTATTGATCAGTCCACTGTTCACCAATATTGCAGTAGCTGATTTTATTTGGGATCCCGCGACATTCAATCTTGGTCTTCTTCCTCAATGGATAAAGCCCGAAGAAACTGTATCTCTTTCACTTTCTGTTACAGATAGCTCAGGTTGTGTATTTCAGGATGAAGTATTAATTAAAGTTACAGTCGATCAGTTTTTTTATATACCAACAGTATTCTCACCAAATGGCGATCAGATCAATGATGTCCTCACCATCGAAACCTCTTCAAGTCCGATCGATTTAATGTCTCTTGAAATTTTTGACCGGTGGGGTAGTATGGTGTACAAACAGACAAACTCAGCACCTTTCTCCTGGAATGGTACTTTCAAAAATCAACCAGTACAGTCCGGTGTCTATATCCTCAAACTGCATTACAAAGACGCTGAAGGAAAAGATCAGTATTACTTTAACGACATCACTGTTTTACATTAATATTTAACCTGCCTGAAATTCGTGAGTCTCCGACCGCGAATCATAACTCCAACCTGACCTTCGCGTGTCTCTGACCTCGAATCATAACTCCAACCTTACATTCGCGTGTCTCCGACCGCGAATCTTGTAAATCTTATTGTCTCTCTCTTCACTCACGATTGACGCCTTCCGATTGACGAAATTTTCTTCTCTCGGTTGCTGAGCTGCAGCACATGGATGAGTTCAGCAGGCTCTGCACTGAGCTTGTCGATTGTGTCGAAGCATCACTTTTCATTTTTCAATTTCACCGTATTCCCAGCATCTTATGAGTCTGAATACTCAATCGCCATCTCGGGTGCTCCAAACAATATTCAGTCGCCCATTTTGTAAATTCTTTCACGTTGAGTCCATCCATTGGCTGCAAATAAAAATTTTCAAAGAACCAATTTTCAAACATCGTTGGATCAATTCCTTGTTGTCTAACTACAAGTTTTAATTCATTGCCAGTTCGAACTACTATTTCAGTATTGGCTTTTGGGCTTACACAGACCCAGTCAATACCACGAGGAACAGTGATCGTTCCATTTGTTTCAATTCCTATTTCAAAACTTTCCTTGTGCAGAGCATTGATAATTGCATCATCTAGTTGAAGTAAAGGTTCGCCACCAGTGCACACGACATATTTTTGACCCTGATCTAACGGCCACAACGCATTAACCTTTTTCGCAAGGGAATCCGCATCATATTTTCCGCCAAGCATTCCATCCATTCCAATAAAATCTGTATCGCAAAATTGGCACACTGCATCGGACCGATCTTCTTCACGGCCGCTCCATAAATTACAACCCGTAAATCGTAAAAAGACAGCAGGCCTTCCGGTACGTGCACCTTCGCCCTGCAGAGTATAATAAATTTCCTTGACCTTGTATGATGCCATATTTTATTCCTTCAATATCACTGTTGCTTCAATCTCCACCACATATTCCGGAGAGATTAGCTTCGACACTTCCACCATTGTAGTCACAGGCCTGATCTTGCTGAATACCTCACCATGCGCTTTGCCTATTTCTTCCCACTGTGTGATATCGGTTACAAATATTCTTGTTCTTACTACATCTTCCATTGTTCCACCAAGTTCCGCTATTGACTTTTTGATGATTTCTAAAATCCTTACAGTCTGATGGTATCCATCACCTTGTGCAAAAGGATTTCCTTCATTGTCCACAGCACAAGTTCCGGAGACTTCGATGATGTTACCTATTCGCACTGCTCGTGAATAGCCGACGATTGATTCCCATTTTGCGCCAGTACTGTAATTTTTTCGTTTTGTCATATTAATAAACTATTCAATGCAAAGGTAGATAAGCAGAATGTAAATAACTGATTTGAAAGTGAACTGTGTTAAATGAAATTTTTTAAAAAAACATATAAGAGTAATGCAATGATCATCGTTCCATCAGTAAGGCCACTAAAGAAATAATCATCACTTGTTTTTTCACTTTTCTTTAATATCCATATGGTTAACAATGTTGTCAACCCCATCGCTATTCCATAAGATGGATCGTGATAATGTATTGAACTGACGGTAACAAAGAATATAATAAGCAGGCAAAAAATGATCCCGGCGCGAATCGTTCTCTCCATTCCAAAATATCCCGGCATCGTTGTAAGTCCTACTGATGAATCTAAGGTGACATCCCTGATCTCAAAGGGAATGGTAATGGCGATAATGAATAACATTCGACCCAAACCGATAAAAAGTGAAATTAGAAAGGGCTCATGATTGAAATAAAGCGCAGGTATGAAAGCTGTTAACCATGCCCATGACCAGCCAATCATAATTATTTTCATCCAGCCCACATCTCTTAACCTTCGGCCTTTTGATAATAGGGGAACTACATAGGAAACTGCAATAGAACCGCCTGGAACAAGCCACAGAATAAAATTCAGGCTCATCATTGGAATAAATAAGAAAATGCTGACTATCACCCATATGAAGCAATAAATCCAAATGTGCATCTTATACAACCGTATTACACGATATCTTTCATTAGCCTCAACATGTCTTAGTTTATGAAGACCGATAACCCGATGTCCACTATACAAAGCTGCCGTCGAAACTCCAATCAAAAGTATGTACGCAAGTTGCGGTTCGCCTACATCGCCGATCAATTCAAATGTCAATGCGGTAATACACGAAGCACACAGACCTATGAAGGCACCTCCGTAAAGCAGGAGATTGACAATATCGCGGATGATCTTATCGACCAAGATATTTGAAGTTCTGACCTGATTTGATTTTTTTCAGGCTCGCGACCACAAGCGATATCAACGCTTCTACATCATCAAAATGAGCCATTTCTACTGTAGTATGCATATAACGCAAAGGTATCGACACCAATGCTGAAGGAATGCCTCCAATTGCATAAGCAAAAGCATCTGTGTCTGTTCCGGTGCTTCTGGACGCAGCTACACGTTGGAAAGGAATATTATTTTCAGTAGCAGCATCTTCTATTAACTGAAGTAATTTGCGATGCACTGAAGGCGCATAAGTTACAGCAGGACCATTTCCCAATCGAACATCACCTTCCTGTTTTGGATCGATCAGCGGTGTATGGGTATCATGTGTTACATCAGTCACAATTGCTACGTCAGGCCTGATCGTTTCAGCAATCATCTGCGCACCACGTAATCCAACTTCTTCCTGCACTGAATTAATCACGTACAATGAATAGGGAAGTTTGATTTTCTCTTCATAGATTTTGCGCGCCACTTCTGCCATACAAAAACCGCCTAGCCTGTTATCAAGCGCTCTGCCGATGAAATGTTTTTTGGTTATTTCTTCATATGGATCATCATATGTTACGATGCACCCGATGTGAATTCCCATGGCTTCCACTTCCTTTTTGTCTTTAGCACATACATCAATGAAGATATTTTCAAGAGTAGGAGAGAGGTTAAGATCCTTTCCTCGCCTGACATGAATAGCCGGCCATCCAAAAACTCCGCGTACTATTCCTTTTGGAGTATGGATGCTCACACGTCTGCTTGCGGCTATGGTCTGATCAGAGCCTCCGTTTCGGACAACATGAATAAAACCTTTCTCAGAAATATAATTGACGTACCACGAGATTTCATCTGCATGACTTTCTATGGCTACACGATATTTCTTGCCCGGATTGATGATCCCGTAAGCAGTGCCATACACGTCCGTGTGCCATTCATCAACATATGGAGTGATATAATCGATCCAGATTTGCTGGCCTTTGGTCTCATTACCCGTTGGGCTCGCATTACTTAAATAGTCTTTGAGAAACTTCCTTGCTTTTTTATCAATCACGTTCGTAGACAAATTAGTTGTTGACAAGATAATGATCTGACCATGCTTTGGGATTCGCGGACCAGTCAGATAATAATTGGATATGATGAGGCTCTATTAATTTTTGTTCAGCAGCAACCTTTATAATAGTTTCATAATCAGTCAGTGTTTTAAAAACACAATCAGCTTCATGAAAAGCATTCTTAGCTGCAGGAAGTCCATACTGAAATATAGCAATGACCCCGGTTACGTAAGATGGAATCTGCCGAATGGCGTCTACCGCTTGCAGGCTGCTCATTCCTGTTGATATCAGGTCTTCTACCACCAATATGTGTGCATGGGACTTGATTTCACCTTCGATCAGGTTTTGTCGACCATGATCCTTTGGTTTGGAACGCACATATGCAAAGGGCATTTTAAGTCGGTCAGCCAATAATGCGCCATAAGCTATTCCCGCAGTCGCCACTCCTGCCACAGTATCAAAGAATTCAAAATCTTTTGCCACCTTCACCATTAAATCGATTAGTCCGGTACGAATGTCCGGATGCGACAACAAAATTCGGTTGTCACAATAAATTGGCGATCTTAGACCCGAAGCCCAGGTAAATGGTCGATCAGGTTGAATACGGACTGCTCCGGTTTGAAGTAGTTTTGACGCAAGTATTTGATTGTTAAACATTTGTAATATAGAGAAGCGTGAAGCAAAGGTATAAAATATACATTAATGAGAGTCCTTTGATCCTTACACAAACCTCAGATATGGCTGATGAATCAGCTTTCGAACGATCTCTCATCCATGCGATTTATCGGGGCAAACCCAAGATCCTTCTCAATTATATTGAATTACTGGAGAAAAATAAACACCATGAAGGCATCATCATCCAATCAGATAATGCCGAACAATTGTGGAAGGATTTCAAATCGCTCTATTATTATATCAAAGCCGGTGGTGGTCTTGTAATCAATCCTTTCGGAAAGGTCCTCTTGATATTCAGAAGAGGCGTATGGGATTTACCCAAAGGCAAACAGGATCCGGGAGAAACGTTGATTCAAACTGCTGTTCGCGAAGTGCGGGAAGAAACCGGAATTCCTGATCTCAAAGTGATAGAGAAAATGGGAAATGGGTACCATTGCTATATGATGAGTAAGCAAAGAACATTAAAACGAACACGGTGGTATCTAATGCAAACTCAGTCTCCAGATAATCTTGTGCTCCAAAAAGAAGAAGGCATCCAGGATGCTGCATGGTTTGATCCTAAAGAACTCCCTAAGCTTAATATGCCGATGTACAACAATATCCGCGACGTACTGATCAGGTATAGCGAAGAAAAACTCAATCCTCCGGATACCGCAAAGTCATAATTTCAATTTTGCTATCTGCTCTCAATTCAGGAGAACACGAGGCTTCCGACCCGGATCATGTTACTTCCTTCCTCCAGTGCCGTCACATAATCACCTGACATACCCATGCTCAGTACGTTGAAATCAATACTTTCGTTGAAATATGTTTTTTTAAAATAATCAAAGTGATTTTTCATCTCTCGCATTTCCTTTCTCACTTGTTCTCCATCAGTCGTAAGGCTTGCCATCCCCATAAGGCCACAAATTTGGACATTAGAAAAGGCAGCGTGTAAACCTGAACCAAGGACTTCCTCAAGATTATTAGTATCCCAGCCGTATTTTGTTTCTTCAACAGCAATCTTAATTTGCAAAAGGCAACGAATTACTTTTCCTGCTTCCTTGGCTTCTTCATTTAATTTCTGCCACAAATCCCAACTGTCCAGCGACTGCACACATTGTACATATGGAAGGATGGATTTGACTTTATTCCGTTGAAGATGCCCTATTAGGTGCCATTCGATATCAGTTGGAAGAAGAGATGCTTTTACGATCAATTCCTGTGCTTTGTTTTCTCCAAATATCCGTTGACCCATCTTGTACACCGACATGATTTCCGCCTCAGTCCGGGTCTTCGAAACCACCACGATTGAGGAGCCGTGCTCCGCACAGATTTCCTTGAGATGCCGATATGTTTCAGGATTTGGCATGATTTCTGATATTATTTTATTTTTTAATATGATTTTTCAGGATCAGCAACACCGTGTACGTTTTGCTATTTGCGGTATATTAACAATATCGCAAGTAACAGGTTCGTTCATTCACCAGTCTTGTTTGAAACACATTGGTGAATGATGACATTTTACTTTCATTTTCTAAATTAAAACTGACATGAATACTAATCGTGAAAAAACAAGCAGTGTAATGGGTCTCGTTGTTTCTGTGCTGCTGCATGGAATTTTCTTCGCAGGTTGCGTTGCTATTGAGTTCAACTTTCATCAGGATGCAGCATCTTCGAAAACTGACAAGAGCGAGATCACAAAAGTGGCAAGCCATGTGGATATGACCAGGCTCAAGAGCTAATATGAAGCATCAAAACAACCCATGAAGCTGACTACTGACCAGTGAAATCACCTTTCCAAGATCTTCGGCATTTTTTTCAAAATCCATCTCATCAGCGTTGATAATCAGAAGGGGACCTTCGCGGTAATTTTCGATCCAGTCATCATATTTTTGGTTTAGACGCTTCAGGTAGTCAAGACTCATGCTTCCTTCATACGATCTGCCTCGATTGTGAATATGCTTGACAAGAGTTGGAATGCCTGCCTGGAGATAGATCAGGAGATCAGGTGGTGAAATCTGTGTACTCATGTTCTTGAAAAGAGTGAAGTAGTTTTCAAAATCACGTCTTGACATCAATCCCATCTCATGAAGATTAGGAGCGAAGATGTAAGCATCTTCAAATATCGTCCGATCCTGGATCACCGTTTTGTCCCCGTTCCTGATCTGGATGATTTGCTGATACCTGCTGTTGAGAAAATAGATCTGCAAATTGAAGGACCACCTGTGCATGTCGTCATAAAAGTCACTCAGATAAGGATTGTTGGTGGTGTCTTCATAGTTGACTTCCCATCCAAAATGTTTTCCAAGCCTGGTAGAAAGCGTTGTCTTGCCAGCTCCGATATTTCCGGCAATGGCCACATGTTTGATCACAGATTTGGTTGGTTGCATAGGGGAGAAGGTGAAAAGTTGGTCTTAAGTGGTGGTAAAATAAAAACCTTCGGCGATTGAATAGGCCCA
>JBDUDG010000107.1:0-9268 GCA_040003045.1 Saprospiraceae bacterium
GTAAACGGTAAACGGTAAACGGTAAACGGTAAACGGTAAACGGTAAACGGTAAACAGTAAACGGGTAAACGGTAAACGGGTAAACGGGTAAACGGTAAACGGTAAACGGTAAACGGGTAAACGGGTAAACGGGTAAACGGTAAACGGGTAAACGGTAAACGGTAAACGGGTAAACGGTAAACGGGTAAATAGGTTAACAGGTAAATCAAATCTGGCCGGGGCTCATTGTGTTCCTCCGCCTCATCTCAAACCAGACAACTCTTTATTTCAAAATAATTTTGGAAACAATCTGTTTTTCTGCGGATGACAATTGGATAAAATAAATACTACGAAAAAGATTTAATTGCAACAAGAACTATATCCCTGTGCGCAGGAGACCTCGCAACTGTGGAACCAGGTTTCTTTGCCGACTTTATGCGCTAATCTGGAACTGCAGGATAAAGTATTTGTTCCACCGTATGTACAGTTATGCGTTTCGCCAGTAGGAAAACAATGACAAGACATGAGGCTGACGAGGTCACCTACATTGGACCTGAATTTGAAACCATGTCTGCCACTATCTGTCAATAGTTCAAAATATTCATTGCCTCTGTAGGAACCAATGCCATAAATATTTTTATCAAGATTAAAGTGCACAGTTTGAGAGGTGTTCAGATCTTTGAGAAAGAGGGTATCATTGTCAAGTGCCAGGAAGTCACAGTTGTTGGGAATCTTGACTGAAACGGTATCCCTTAATTGGATAAGATAAAAAGATGTATCACGCAAATTGACGAAGATCGAAAAGTTTTTTCCGGAGACATGCATAAGAGAGCCTTTCAACTCTGGTTTTGAATTGCAGCCTGCACAGGCAACAATGATAAAAAGAGAACACCAAAGAAGATATTTCATAATAGATAAAAATATTTTGAGCAATGGGGTAAAGATAGAGATATCCGGGGAAGAAGACAGGGCAAGAGGAATGAAGATGGTTTCAGAATTTTACAAGTGGCTAATTTGTCCGTATTGAATCCGCCAGATGAGAAATAAAATTGATGTCTTTTTAATCAAATTGCAATAGTATTTTCCGAGAGATGATGCCTTGATTAGTTCTAATGTTAAGGAAATAAACCCCTCTTGCAAAATCGGACACAGAAAATGCAGCAGATCCATTGTTATTTTTTCGATTTAACAGGATGTTTCCAAGCAAATCAATAAAAGTGAAATCAAAAATTTTACCAATTAGATCAATTCTCAAATTGTTCTCTGCAGGATTTGGAAATATCTTTAATTGTGATTCAAAAGTTTCACGGGTGGCGTTGATGCTGCACAACACATTATTTAGTTTTATCCAGATGGTGTCATTGAAAGCAATGCTGACTTCTCCGGTGCCTGGAACATCACCCATGCGGATGCAGACAAGGTTTTGATCAGGAACCACATTGATGATTTGTCCATTTTTTCCAAGTGCTGAAATCATATCCATCGGGGCATGCGGCATCAAAGGCCCGGGAAAAAGAAATTGTAAGGTGGGCAAGCGGAATGAACCCTTTCCATTGAGCCACCAAAGGTATCCATAAGACAAATTGAGTGACTGTGAAGTATTGACCATTTGATGGAAGTAAGCAGTATCCGTCATAATTTGATTGCCATTCCAGTTGCCATGATTAAGGATCAACAAACCGAACCTGGCCATGCTACGAGCTTTGCTGAAAAAAACATTATCATTTCCGGAAGCAAAGAAAGCACCTGTGATCCCGGTTGGTATTTTCAACTTTTGATTTATATAGTTATTCAGGGTCACGCCAGTTGAGCTATGGATCACATCATCCAATAATGTGTATGGTGCATTGTGATACGCCCATCGTGTACCAGCGTCTGCCAGACATAACAAACATGTATCGAGTGTGCAGTGGTTGTCCGGGAGGTCATCATCCAGACCTGTCGTCATCGTAAGCTGATGGCGAATGGTAATTTTATTTTCCTGTTCTGTTGTACAATTAGTCCAACCTTGTCCGAGATATTGTGATGAAGTGTCGCTGATAGAAAGAAGATTTTCCTGTTGCGCTATGCCAACCATGAAAGATGTCAGCGTTTTACCTGCTGAGGCCCAGTACCAGACGCTGTCTCTTGTAAAGGAGCCGAAGTATTTTTCGATGACGATTTTCCCATCTTTCAGTACAATGAATGCTTTGGTATTATTGGTTTCGAGGTAATCGAGCAATGAAGGGATAGCATCTTCACACCAGCCGAGCGATCCGGGAGAAACAGTTTCCCATGTGTTTCCCGTAACAGGAGGAAAATAGAGTTCCTGTGAAAACACTATGAAAGATGGAAATATGAAAAGAAGCGAAAGGATAGCTAACCTCATGTTTTTTATGATAGACAACATAAATTACATTTAGTTTAAAGCTTGCGCTTCAGAGAATGTCCCCCTGTATATGCCATGGTTAAAATGCGATCAAAAACGGCGTTGTCGGAGTTTTCTTCAGTTACAACACTTCGCAACAGGAATACATTCAATGCATCGCTTTAATTCAGTGTGTGAAATTATGACCAGTGATTAATCTGAACAATAATCCGCTAATCTTCTTTTAACGGCATTTGTAGTCCGAAAACAAACAGATGAAAGTCTGATGACATGAAAAGCCGAATATAATTTTTTTGAGCCGTGGAGTTTTCAGGTTTACTTCACTGGTTCATTTATGTTTGCTTTATTCTCAAGCCATTGCTTAAGTTCATCAGAAGCAGTTCCATCCGGTTTTATGGATTTAATGGCCCATTGGTCTGGTGTGGTATGTCCGAAAATAAAGATGATGCCCAGTGGTCTGGTTGAACCTTCCGCCAAAAAGAAAACTTTCATACTTGTGGTTCCATCGGGTTCAGCGGTTACGGATTCATATTTCTGAATGGTACTACCGCTGATCATTTGATCTGCATGTTCGTAACCATGCATAGTGGCGAATTCCCGGGCTGCGTGCTCGGCCCGAATTTGGCTCAAGGGTTCACTTTTTGATACTGGGCCCACATTTTTGCAGGAGGATTGAAGCGTGACGATTATTGCCAGGCTGAATATCAGGGATAATATTTTCATGCTAAACATTTTAAAGGGTAAGTATTGATTTCATTCCGCTAACTTAATGGCGGGACATAGTTAAGCCGAAATTAATTAATGTCCAGCGTGCTTATGGAAGCATTAACAAGAAGGGGAAAGGGGGTAACTGGGTAACGGGGTAACGGGTTAAAAGGTAAATGGGGTAACGGGGTAACGGGTTAATGGGGTAAAAGGTAAACGGGTTAACGGGGTAACGGGTTAACAGGTTAACGGGGTAAAAGGTAAACGGGTTAACGGGGTAACGGGGTAACAGGTTAACGGGGTAACAGGTTAAAAGGTTAACGGGGTAACGGGTTAAAAGGTTAGCGGGTTAAAAGGTAAATGGGATAACGGGGCAATGGGGTAACGGGTTAAAGGGGTAACTGGGTTAACAGGGTAACGGGGTAACGGGTTAAAAGGTAAATGGGTAAACGGGGTAACGGGTAAACGGGGTAACGGGTTAAAGGGCTAACGGGCTAACGGGTTAATGGGGTAACAGGGTAACTGGCCCAACATGGAATAAGAATCATGCTTTATTCGATATTCGTTCCCGCAAAAAAGCGGGATCTTTGCTGCGGTCGATATTCGGGTTCATTATTCGTTATTCGTTAATTGAACCTTGCTTCTCTTTCGATCTTTCTGTATGGTTTCACAAAAAAGTCACCTACGATCCGGTTGAAGTCATTCCGATAATTGATCAATGTGGAATGGCCGGAGTTTGGAACAATCCACAAATAGGATTTTGGAATGGATTGGGCTATCAGCATGGTATGTTGTGGAAGAATGACATCATGATCACCACCGATTACCAGGGTTGGGCACTTTACTTTGGATAAATCTTTGGCGGCTATATTGGGTTCGTAGACACACAGTTTTACTAATTTGATCTGACGCTTGCTGCCTGGAGTTTGGGTTTCTTTCATCAATGATTTACAATATCCATCCGTTGAGCTGACCACCCAGGGATCCACTGCGGTAGAGTCGGGCCATAAATTCGCGCCTGTGATTGCAAGCTTTTTAACTTTATCCGGATGACGCATGGCCAGCAATAATCCTTCAATGCCACCATCGCTCCAGCCTATGACATAAGCTGAATCCAGATTAAGATTGTCCAGTAGTCCGTTTAGATCATCGGCCATCATTTCATAGCTAATCGAATCCTTTGGATCAGCTGATTTTCCCTGGTCGCGACTATCGGCAACAATGACTTTGTATTGTTGCGCGAAATAAGAGATCTGGTATTGCATGTTGCTGATGTCTCCCCCATTTCCATGGATGAGCAATACTGGCTTCCCGGTGCCATATGTCTCGTAATACATTTTAAAGCCGCGTTGACTGACATATTTACCTGCTGAGGGATTATTTCCGATGAGCGTAGTATCAATCTTTACAAATTTGGTGGATTGGGCTTGGGTAATGCATTGTATGGAGATAAATAAAATCAGGAAGAGAAAAGAAGACAAATATTTCATGAAAGGGTAGTTTAAACTGTAGAGCTAGTTGGTGAATTTACGATATAAGTAAAACTTAGTAGGGGAAAGCAGTGACTTATCTGTTTGCCTCCGACCCTGCCTTTCTCACAACCTTTCATTTCATTTCAGTTTGTTACGAAAATGCAAGAGCGAATGATTTCGAAATTGAAGATGAATCGAATTACTTTGGGGCATCTGTAACTACTTCTTTACTGTCGCTCATTCACGGATGAGATCTTTCCTGCTTTTCCGGGGGTCAGGAAGGAATTGATCTCATAAAAGTATACCGATTCGTTATCAAGCCAGCCGTAGTGCCCGGAGTTTTCAATGAAGACTACTTTGGAATTTTTAATTGCTTTGTGTGCAACTTCAGCGGTTGTTGCATTGATGATGTCTTCTTTTCCCTGAATGATTAAAACAGGTTTATCAAATGTTGAAAGCTTTTCGGTACAATCGAATTTAATTCTTTGCAGATCAGACCAAATTAATTGATTGATTTCAGAATTTCCTTGTGTCAGACGGTTGGCCAGGATGGGAATATAGGTTTTGTTGTGCAAATAAGCCGGAGCTAATGCTCTGCCTCTGCCAAGTTTTGATGCAAATGTTGTATCTCCATCGCTGATCCTGGTATTCCAATATTTCAAAGAATCCCGTTCAAAGAACGTCAATTTTGCAGTGATGGAATCATTCACGTAGCTTAATAAGCCAAGGTCAATTCCTCCTGAAGAGGACAGGACCATCCTTTCAATATGTTCAGGATACTTGGTGGCATAATAGGAAGCAAGCATCCCACCAAATGAATGTCCGAGGATTGACCACTTTTCAAACTTAAAATATTTTCGCAGGCTCTCGATATCGTCCATCATGAGATCCATAGTGATCGTGGTGGAATCTACTTTTGCCATGATAGACTTGCCGGTTCCGCGCTGGTCATAAATGATGGTTTTGTAGCGATCGGATAATTTTTTTGCCAGGTTTTCAAAACCATTGCTGTTCATTCCGGGTCCGCCATTGATGATGAGCAGGGGTTGACCGATTCCATATGAACGAAAGTAAATAGATGTACCATCTACACTTTTCACAAAGCCCTCTTCCTGCGCATTTGCGATTAGGACAACAAAAATAAAGCTGATGGAAAATAATATTTTTCTGAAATGCATAATCAAGTATGGAATGACAGGAAGCAAGATACTAAGGAGAAATTAATGAACACGTTTTTCAGACAATAGCCTATGAATGAACGACCATCTCATTATTAAATCTGATGGATTATTCATTGCTCCATTGATCCATGTCATCAACAGGATTTGGCAGTCGCCCTTTTCTTGATTTAAAATTACTAATATTCGCACCTTCATTCCATATTCCTAAGCGAATTGGCTATAAAGCAATTAAAAATCAGGAACATTTCCTGAAATAAAAAAACCTGTACTAAAAGTTGCTTTTCAGTACAGGCCTGTTATGAGACTTGTTTCCGGTATTTTATTTTATCGCCTGCTGCGCTGCCATGGCATGATCAAGATGTGAATGTAAACCTGGCAACATGGATTGCGCCCAGCTTTTAATTTCTACATCTGTACCATTCGAAGCACATTTTTCAAAAAGATCAATAGCATTTTTATGTCCGTTGATCATCATGTCGGTGTATTCTTTATCAAATTCAATACCATTTTTCATGTTTAGCTTATCGTAGGTACTCTTTGAATCTTCAGTTGGAACAGTAGGAATACTGATGTATTTTCTATTAGCTAAAGCAGTCAGATCTGCCATTGCTTTTCCGTGTTCTGTTTCCATCATTTTACCCAGATCCTTTACACCTGCCGTCATACCTTTTTGCTGAGCTAATTGACCTAATCTGATTTCTTCTACGTTGATTTCAGCTGCTTTAACTAAGAAATTTGCATCCTTTTCATCTTTTGCATTATCCATTTTTGCATTATTGGTATCCTCTGCCAGCTTTTTAGCATCTACAGGCTTTGTACTATTCTGACAGGATATAACTGAGAGAAGAACGGTGCAGAGGATCAGCAGCGCGAAACTTTTAATGTGGCCCAGAGTAGTCATAGTTTTTAGTTTTTAAGTTTTACTGCACAAAGATGATGGGACATAGGCTCTGATGCATTACAAAAGATTTGTAAAATGTTATAGAATTTCGATGAAAATGGAACTGTGTACCTGTGAAGAATGAATATCGGCAGCAAGAACTCTATTGTGCGCAATAATCTGTCATGGTTATCACCGAATGATATTAATGACGCCATGCAAATATTAGATAGCGGTGCACGTAACCTTACTAATTGATCTTGTGCGTATACTTATTGTACAGAAATGAAATCGTGAGCAACAGGACACCGAGCACTACAAAAACAATGGTCTTTGATAAAGTGCTGAGCTGAAGAATGTCGTAGAAAAATAACTTGATCAATGTTACAGCGAAGAGACCTATAGCTGCAATGCGGAGATACTTCTTATCCTTCCAGATGCCCATGATGATCAGGATCAGGGAGTAGACTCCCCAAAGAATACTGATGACCAACTTGTAAGATTGTTCAGAATGCATGATATCCATCCAGGTGATC
This sequence comes from Saprospiraceae bacterium, assembly GCA_040003045.1. Classification (GTDB taxonomy): domain Bacteria; phylum Bacteroidota; class Bacteroidia; order Chitinophagales; family Saprospiraceae; genus Opimibacter. The sequence continues at coordinate 7,122 of JBDUDG010000107.1, forward strand.
ATCTCGCTGGTCACCACCCAGATAATGGTGAGATACAAGATGAGATCAAAGATGGTTCTCATGCTATCGCGTGCCGGATCAGCAACATAGGATTTCACATATCGGGCAAATAATAAAAGAAATATTGTTGCAAATGCAAATGCGACATACCGAATAGAAATGTAAAAGCTGGTTTTGGGATAAATATTTGAAAGGGTTTGATTCAGATAAGAATCCCTTAATTCGCTAAGCACATAAAGTCCCTGAATGAGGAAAGTAAAAAGCACAATAATTCCCAGCCAAAGGATGACGAATGAGATGCTTTTTTGTTTTAAAAATTTATTCTTTAATATAACCAACATCGAAAAGAACAAAAGTGAATAATTGATGATCCATACAGCTTTGAAGTTTTTCAGATCTTCATTCCAGTAGCTTGAAGCAAAGTCCTGATTGTCTTCGGTCAGGGTATGAAGTGAGCCGGCATACAATCTATCCCAGTACATAGTGATCTCAAACCGCACGCTGTAGTAAATGATCAAAAGTAGCAGGGCTGGCAATACGAGATCCAACAGGGATTTCAAAGAAGCGGATGGAAAGATGTCGGCCCTGTATTTTTCCTGCTGATTTGTATTGTTTACAAAAAACAATGCGGCTGCAAATAATATAGATGAAAGAAAACTTATGTTGAGAAATGGAGTATATGTTGTGATGTAGGTTTGATTTGTATTGACAGGATATACGACCATCCAGTCGTAGATCAGTCCGCATACTGCAAGGAAGATCAATGGATAGGACAATCGCTCATATGTCGGAACTGACCTTGTTCTTCCAATCCAGAATAAAACTGCGGCTTCACCAATCCATAACAGTGTCACCCAATGGCCATCGAGCTGTACAGGTATGGCGAGTGTAATGAAAATTAAAACCAAACCGGATTCGAGATAAAATAAATTCTGATCGGCTAATTTCTGACGATAGATCAGGACGCTGATCATGAAATGAATGACAGCATTGACTAATGTGAAAAGACCAAGCAACTGGCTATTGGCCACTGAATCATTCAACATGGAATATCCTACGCCATAAAAAATAAAGGAATTGGTCAGCAGAAAAAGAATGTCACCAAAAACAAACTTTTCTTTCCTGATCAATTTATAAGCAAGGAAAATAAAATAGAATGTGAAAAAGAAAATGGTTACGAAAGTGAGCGATAACATAAAATGGAGATCAGCGTCATACTTCAGGAAAAACCAAAGGAGAAAAATGGTCCACGTCATCAAAAACGAGGAATAGTATAATGTCTTCCAATATTTCCGGATGGCAATAAAAAGAATTCCGAGATTGATGATGGCCGTATATGCAAAGAGTATACCCGCTCTTCCTGATCCTTCGCTTAATAAAAAAGGGACTGCATAAGCACCCACCAACCCAATGATGGCGATGACCTGGCTATTGTATTGAATGGCTGTGTACACTGTACCTGCTGTAAACATCACCATCAATCCGAAAGCAACCGCCTGTGGCATCAATCCATAAAAACTATAGGCTGCGAATGTGATCAGATACATGATAGCAATCGCACCGCTAACGAGAACTGCGCTGAAGTTTTTATAATTTTTCTTTAGCCTGATGCCAACCCCAAGCAATGTAAAACCCACGAGATATCCAAGAATGATTCTGGTCAGCGGACTGATCAGGTCATGTTCGATAGAATACTTTGCACCGATCCCAACACCTATGACCGTGATCGCAATTCCGATTTTATTGATGAGGTTTTCACCAATAAATTTTTCAATATCTGATTTCGGTTTCGGAGCAATGGCAACCTGAGAGGCGAGATAATTTTCAGGTTGAATCGAAATTGATTCCTGTGAGGATATGGGAATCGGAGGGATATTTGAAATGCCCGGATCAACAATACTTCCGGTTTGTGATAATTCGAATGTAGTTTCCGGAATGGTCTGCGAAGCTTTCAGGTTGATGATCTGTTCGCGAAGAATATTGATTTCCTTAGAAAAAGTATCCTGTTGTGTGGATAACGCCTCGAGACGTTGTAGAAGATCATGGATATTGAGGGTATCAGACATGAAGGAGGGAGTTTGAGCTTGGTTTTTGGCCCAAGTTAATCAAACTCCCTTCGATCGAATGTGTGTCTTTAGAATGAAAAA
>JBDUDG010000437.1:0-2769 GCA_040003045.1 Saprospiraceae bacterium
CCCGGACGTGAAGCATTCCCCGGCGATATTTTTTATATCCATTCAAGATTATTGGAGAGATCAACGCATTTAATTGATGATCTGAAAGGTGGATCATTGACGGCTTTGCCGATCATTGAAACAGAAGCGCAAAACATTTCTGCCTACATTCCTACTAATTTAATTTCAATTACCGACGGCCAAATCTATCTGTCACCTAAACTTTTTGCGCTGGGTATTTTGCCTGCAGTAGATGTTGGGAAATCTGTTTCCCGTGTAGGTGATAAAGCACAATTGCCTGCTTATCGTTCTATCGCCAATTTAAAACTGGAGTATGCCCAATTTGAAGAACTGGAGACTTTTGCACGCTTCGGAACAAGGCTCGATGAAAATACTAAGAAAACCATTGAGCATGGAAAGCGCATACGTGAATGTCTTAAACAACCTGAACTTCAGCAGATGCCGGTTTCAGAGCAAATCGTGATATTGCTTGCGTTGAAAAATGGTTTGTTGGATACCATACCACTTGATAAAATTCAGGATGCGCAGGATGCAATACTCAAAGACTTTAAAGACTTTCCGGATGAAATAATCAAGCGACTATTTTCAAATGCAGCCTTGAGTGATGAAGACAGCAAGGCTATTTTAAAAATTGCAGAAACAATACTTACTCCATTTAAGGACAAGCCACAACCGGATCAGGATAAGGACAAACTAAAGTCCGAAGAAAATCAAGACAATGCAAAAACAGTTCAGGATCAGGAGAAGTTAACCCCAGAAGAAAATCAGAACAATCTAAAGTCAGAACAAAACAAAAAGTAATGGACACTTTAGAAAATTTGCGGAGTAAAATGGAAGGTGCAAAAGACCTGAAATCTGTCGTAAGTGCAATGAAGGCAATGGCGGCATCAAACATAGTTCAATATGAAACTGCGGTGAGCTCGCTGGATGATTATTATCACACCATTGCTTTAGGCATCGTCGCCTATTTCAAAGCAGAAAAAATTGAAGCCATAAATGAAAAGGTAATAGTAAAAAAGAAATCAGAAGATTTGATCTGCGCCATTGTGTTTGGATCAGACCAGGGGCTTGTGGCACAGTTCAATGATTCAATGGCAAAATTTGTATCCTCTTCCCTGAATGCTGTGCCGGGAAAAAAAGAAATCTGGGCAATAGGTGAGCGCGTTCAGATGGTGTTGTCAGATGAAGGATTTACAACGTCAAAATTGTTTCCTGTTCCAAATGATCTTGATGCTGTCACTCCACTGGTGACAGAACTTTTAAGCAAGAGCCAGGCTCATCAGCAAAAAGACGGGGCGACAGCATTTTATATTTTTCATAATCAACCAAAGCCAGGATCGGGTTATACACCTGTCATGCAGCGGTTTTTACCATTGGATGATAAATGGAAAGAAACTTTACAGGAACTTAAGTGGCCCACTAAATTAACCCCGCAGATCGCAGGTGCCGTTAAGCCCACGCTGACAGCATTGATCAACGGATATCTTTTTACTTCTCTTTTCAAGGCATGTGTTGAATCATTAGCCAGTGAAAATGCGAGTCGCCTGGAGGCTATGCAACGAGCAGAAAAAAATATAACAGACCTGCTTGAAGATCTTGGCAATACATATCATCGTCTGCGGCAGAGTTCCATTGATGAGGAGTTGTTTGATGTAGTCTCAGGATTTGAAGCTTTGAAAAACTAAACTATGTCTTCCGCATAGATGTTATTGATTTTATCTAATCACATTACAAAATAAAAGAATCATGTTAAAAATAATAAACGATCTGCCAGACAATGTTTTAGGCATAGAAGCAGTAGAAAAAGTAACAGGTGCTGATTATGAAAATATTTTGATGCCTGCCGTAGATGAAAAACTAAAGGCACATAAAAAAATGAGACTACTTTATTACCTGGGACCCGACTTTACAGGATTCAGTCTGAAAGCGATGATGGATGATGCTGAAGTGGGTATAAAACATTTATCAGCCTGGGATCGTGTCGCCCTTGTTTCAGATCATGCCATGATCAATGAATTAGCGAAAGTCTTTGGTCACCTGCTACCGGGAAAGGTCAGGGTCTTTACCAATACTGGTTTGGATGAGGCAAAGAAATGGATAGCGGAATCATAAAATTGTAACCATTTTCACTTGCGAAAAATCGTGCCGAAAAGGAATGATAAATACTAAAAAGATTACAACCATATTCCTTGATATCGGAGGTGTTCTTCTTTCTGATGGATGGGGACATGAATTCCGTCATCAAGCTGCTGATAAATTTAAATTAGATATACCTGAAATGGAAAAGCGGCATAAACTACTATTTGTGGTTTATGAAGAAGGATGGATCACCATGGACGAATATCTTGACCGGGTTGTATTTTATCAGGAAAGGGATTTCACTCCTGAACAGTTTAAAATTTTTATGTTCTCTTTATCCACGGCTGATACAAACATGATTGCGCTTATAAAAAATCTGAAAGCAGCCTACCAATTAAAAATAGTAGTTGTAAGCAATGAGGCAAAGGAGTTGAATGAATACAGAATACAAAAATTCAGGCTAAGTGAATTTGTAGATTTTTTCATTTCCTCATGCTATGTGCATGTAAGAAAACCCGATGCAGCTATATTCCACCTTGCGCTTAACGGAGCCCAGGTTCCTGCAGAGGAAATCATTTTTATTGACGATGTACAAATGTTCACAGAAGTAGCCATGAAATTAGGTATCCGAAGTATCTGGCATAGAGATTATGCATCTACCGTGAAAGCATTTGAAGATTTAGGAATGCC
>JBDUDG010000108.1:0-9259 GCA_040003045.1 Saprospiraceae bacterium
CTTTTTCAGCATTTTGAAAGACTAGTTCTTTGTTGGCAATTCCAAGTTCCGCAGCTCGTTTTTCTTTCTCTTCGTTTTGAAAGACCAGCTCTTTGTTAGCTATGCTTAATTCTGCAGCCCGTTTTTCTTTCTCAGCGTTTTGAAAGACTAGTTCTTTGTTGGCTATGCCTAACTCTGCAGCCCGTTTTTCTTTCTCATTGTTTTGAAAGACAAGTTCTTTGTTGGCTATGCTTAGTTCTGCAGCTCTTTTTTCTTTCTCATCGTTTTGAAAGACCAGTTCTTTGTTAGCAATGCTTAATTCCTCTGCCCGTTTTCCCTTTTCTTCGTCCTGAAAAACTAGCTCTTTATTAGCTATGCCAAGCTCTGCTGCTCGTTTTCCCTTTTCATCATCTTGAAAGGCAAGTTCTATGTTTGCAATGCCAAGCTCCGCAGCCCTCTTTCCTTTTTCTTCTTTCTGAAAGGCAAGTTCTTTGTGGGCAATGATTAACTCAGCTGCCAGCTTTTCTTTCTCTGTCTTTTGAAAGGCCAGTTCTTTTAGAGCATTTATCAACTCATCTGATTTGCTTGTAGTCATTTTCTGAACAATATTGTTTTCAATGATCCTATAGATGAGATTCTTTACACAATTGCGTCACTTCGCAGATTGATCACAAAATTTTCTCTGACTGGTTGTATAGTATTTCCCTGCATCACATTGAGTAAAGTCTGTAGAATTATTTTTTTAAATTTCGAAAAATCCGAAGGTTTACGAATGAAATAGTGTGCCCCGTTTTGGTAAAGCTGGTTCACGACCTCTTGTTCAAAGGAGGTGGAGAACACGACTATTGGAAGCAGTTCCAGCTTGCTGTTTTGTTTTATTTCTGTCAAACACTCGAACCCGTTTTTCCGGGGCATATTGAGATCAAGGAATAGCACATCAGGAAGAACATATGTTATATTCAAAAGCAGATGCATGAGGTTTTCCCCGTCAGGCACAGTAGTAAGATGAGTGGAAAGGGATAATCCTCTTAACGCTTCTTTAAAAAAGAGGATATCGTCAATGTCATCATCTGCCAGAAGTATATTCACATGATTTAAACTCATGAATTGAGAATATATTTTAATTTACCATTTGAAAATATATTTTCAGTAGCCAGAGGAAGTGCATGGTGAATGATCTGAACAAGGTCCGCAAAATTATCTGGCATGCGGATATAAATATCCGCTCCGTTTTTAAAGAGTGTGTTTACAGTATCCGGTGAGTTAGCATTTGAAAACATGACCACAGGAATGTCTTTCAGGTTTTCAGTTTGTTTTATCTCAGATAAACATTCAAATCCCGTTTTGAGCGGTATATTGATGTCGATGAAAAGCACATGAGGCAGTTTTTTTGAATTTTCATAAAGGAATTCCATCAGTTGCACTCCGTCAGAAACAATAGTAAGCTGAGTAACTAATGGCACAATATCCAATGCTTTTTTAAATAAACTGCAATTGTCAAGATCCTCATCTGCAAGCAGGATATTCATTTGTTTTAAATTCACGATCCGAAAGTTCTATTTTAGCTTAACTATAAATTCTTTTTTCCTTCTGTCAAGCGGGCTTTTTCTATCACTCGGATAAGCGCCTCATGAATAGTGGTTTTGAGATTTTCAAAACCAGCAGGCTTGCGGATATAATCCTGTGCTCCCATACCGGAAAGCTTGATTGACAAATTCTGTTCTATCTCAACGCCTCGCGAAAAAGATGTTGTAAACATAACTACAGAAAGTGCTTTCAGTTTTTTATCATCTTTTATCTCCATTAAACATTCGAATCCCGTTTTACGGGGCATGCTCAGGTCAAGAAAAAGAACATCCGGAAGATTCACTGCGTTTTTATAAAGGAAATCCATGAGCTCATCTCCGTTTGTAACAGTTCTGAGCTCTGTAGTAAGAGGTATTTCCTTTAATGCTTTGTAAAACAGATAACGATCGTCCGAATCATCATCTGCAAGCAATATGCTAAGAGGGGCGCCACCTTCTTTTGAATTCATTGAAATTAGCTTAAATTAGTTGAATCGGAAAATGTAAAAAAACCCCATAAACCACAAAAATGTTTTGGAGTTTTTTCTTTCCTCCGGCAGTAAAAAATCCCTTTATTGGGATGTTGAATATCCTCTCGTCATCTGCCAGAACGATCTTAAAAGTAGCATAATTTTGTGCAATGGTCATATGGAAATTAACTTAACCCATCCGGTAAATGGAACATATAGTCCGGCCATGTGCATTATATGTAAACCGAATATATTTGATTCTGACAAATCAGTACCATTTTTATTGCTAAACATAACACATTTCTATCTAAACGTTACACAATTTACGCTCTTGCAATTCCCCCGTCCCGAGGGTCAGGGGGCAAAGCAACGAAGACAAGAAAGGAAACTTGTAGCTACAAGCTTAATATTGTATAATTTCTACTGAAGAAAATTCACATTAAAGATCCACCTACTTTTGCAGGCTCCTTCTTTTGACGAGTTCACTCATCCGGTAAACCAGGTACAAGCATAACAAGACAATCCCCACCATCACATAGCCCAATATATCAAAATGAAGTATCGGACTTGTCTTTGTTTCCTGTACCACTACAAAGCCTGCAAACATCGCGGCCAGTCCACCGGCTAATTGTTGTAAAGAAGAATTGATGCTCATGTATGCACCCCGATCATATGTTTCAGGGATTGCTGAATTCAAAGCTTGTGCAGGTACCATCCGGCTCATGATGCCCATGAACATAATCATGTTGATAATGATGACTATCCAGATCGGCACGGGAGACAGGTGTGTATATATCAGGATCATCACCATAGCGATGACAGAACCTACTGCAAATAATTTGAATTTATCAACCTTGTCGCTCAACTTTCCGATGATCGGCATGATGATGATGGAAGACAAACCGGTGCATAAAAAAATGATTGGCAAATTTGCCTGCGAAATGTGAAGGTTGTTTACAATAAAAGCACTCGAAAAAGGCATGATCATGAAACCTCCCGTCGAAAGCATCGCGGTAGCCATAAATCCTATTCGGTAATCACTTTTCCGGATCGTATGCCATAAGTGTTGCAGTGCATTCTTATCACTTTGCAATTTGAGATGCTCAGTCAATGGCTGCAATTTTAATACTATGATAGTGATGACTACTACTGCAAGACCTGCGACCATATAAAATGTGGAATGCCATCCCCATTGATTTGCAAGCGTCAGACCAATCGGCACACCTAAAACCTGGCTGCCTGCAAATGCCATAGAAACAAAACCCATGACACGACCTCGCTGATGAAATGAAAATATGTCGGTCACGATCGCAATTGAAATCGAACCCACTACTCCACCAAAAATCCCAGTGACTATGCGTGCGATGAAAAGTGAATCATAGCTTGTAGCAAAACCGCAAATAGTTGTGCCAATGATGAATCCTGAATAAAAAAAGAGAAGTAATTTTTTGCGGTCAAATTTATCAGCAAAACCTGCTGTAAGGAATCCGGAGATCCCTGCACTAATAGCATATGCTGAAACAACAGAACCGAATTGCGAAGTACTCATCATCAGCTTTTTCATCAGCAGGTCTCCCAAAGGAGAAATGATCATAAAATCGAGGATGATCGTAAAATTCAACAATGCGACAATAACAATGACCAGTTTCTGATACCCGGTGAATTTTGGTATTTCGACTGCTGCGGTTTTCGGATTTACTTTTAAGTCGGCTTCTAGATTTTCTTCCATAAAATATTAATGTGAATATTTAAGAATGTGATAATTTAAGAAGGTGATAATTTGAGAAGGTGATAATGTCGTAGTGCAACGAAGATCCCGCCATCATAAAGTGATGCTGCAGGATGAAAATGTGTGGATTTCGATATTCGTTATTCAAAATTCAATACTCGTTGCTCGTTATGCGTTATTCGTCATGGTTGCTGAGCTGCGCCGTGGTGAGCATGATGAGTGAAAGGATGCGTGTGTCGAACCATAGCACATGGATGAGTCGGGCAAGTCGAAGCCACGTTACTCGTTATTTATTCTAGTTCCTGGCATAGATAGCCTGTTTCAGTGAGCAACCTGATGATATCGGCGGCTTTCACTTCGTGCGTGACGATGCGCAGGACGCAATCAACATCATCTGAATCTACATTCCATTGATTGATCGCAGGGTTGGAATCAAATAATTGTTTCAGGCGCTGTTGATCCGGAGCGGATTTGACATTGGTTTTGAAAATGAGGATTTCGTCCGTGTTTTTCATGATAGTGGTGGTTTCTTTGGATTTGGTTTGCTTCGTGGTCTGAGTGCTTTCACGACCAACAATAGAAGACGTTTCATTTTGTCATCAGTTACCTGATATATCGGATTCATCATGCTTTTCCCCTGCATATGAAAATTGAGAAGGGAGTAAAAACTTCCATACGCGATGGCCCAGAAAGTTTCGGGTTCGATCATGTCCATTTCTCCACGCTCGATGGCATTCAGAACCAGGGTCTTCATGGATTCTTTGAAACCGGAGTCTTTGATATCCTTGTGGTTGATGAGCGGAGAGTTCCTGAATTGCTCATAGAACTTATAGTGATTCGGGTAATCGAAGATAAATTTCATCCGGTTTTTCCACTGGAGCCACAGACCATCTTCGAGAGTGGCTTTCGGATTGAATTTTTCCAGCGCTACACTGGCGAAGGTTTGATTGACATCATTGTAAAGGCTGTTGAGCAGGTCTTCCCGGTTTTTGAAGTATATGTATATAGTAGCTGGGGAGACATTTGCGGCTTTGGCCAATTTTTGCATGCTCAGGCCGTCGAAGCCTTCTTCTACGATCATTTCCATGGCCTTTTCCCTGATGGCAGCTTCTTTATGTTCGTCCCTAATACGCATAATGGGACAAATATAAATGAATGTTCATTCATTTTACCCCCTGCCCCCTAAAAGGGGAAAATTATTGTCTTTACTCTATGAGTATTGATTTTGGCTGAAGCCAATTTTGATTTCCATACAACCATTTTAGCCCTTACTATTACAATTTGTTATTCCTCATTGAGTTGCGCTTCTTGCTTTTATTAAATCATGTATTAAGATGGACCAATGAGGGATCCTTTTGTTCCCTTCGATATTCATTATTCGATATTCATTGTTCGATATTTTAAAAAAAATCGTCCCGCTTGCATTCGGGACGATGAATCAATTCAAAACCAAATAGTAAAATTCTTTATGGTCAGTTCTTCTATTTTTATTAAATGACCAATTTATTTTTTGAGGGCAGCAAGTCAAATACCAGATGATTTATTCAGATATAAATTTCGATTTTGAATGCGTTGAATTCACTCTAAACTGAAATCATTGTCATTTTCATTTTGAAGTTTCAATCGAATTAAATACAGATCGTTTTTATCAGTTTTATCTTATTTTTTATCCATTTAATCCCCCTATTCATCCACCCATATTCATCATTCATCCACAAATTCAGGTCTCAATCAACTTGACTAAACACATCGGGTCGACTCCATACGTTGCATTGTTTTTTCGATCTAACACGCTGTAGTTTAGCTCATTACAAGCAATTCAGGGATTCAGTGAGAATAACGAACCGGAGATGAAATTATTCACACCTTTTTTTTTACCTAGAGTATACAACGATATGATAAAACAAACCACATGTGTGAATATGAACACATTAGCTCTCCGCTTTGCTTTTAAAAAAACACACATCAAAGGATTTTCCAATCAGTATTGGTCTGAATTAAATTTTCACTCCTCTAGATTTTCTTGACTACACACAGATAGTTTGCACGACTCAACATAGTACCAGTCAGGCATTTAGCCACAGAAGTTATTTTTTATTTTTTGAACAATTATTTTCCGGTATTAAAAAATAATTAATTCGTTAATTAATTATTGATTCTATTTCACCGCGGAGTGAATTTCTAATAAGCAGCACCATTCCACATGATTCGTTTTGTTCGATGATTGCAATATTTCTATTGCAGGAGGATCATGGATTCTTATTCTTTAATCTTTAAACATGATGATATGAGGAATTTTATTCTGCTTATTGGTTTTTTCCTGTTAAGCATCACACTAGCACAAGCACAACGCACTGTCAAGGGGACAGTGGTAGATGCTAAAGGCGAACCTGTCATTGGTGCCAGCGTTCTTGCTGTTGGAACTACAGTAGGCACCGTCACCGATTTCAATGGAGTCTACAATTTAGTTGTACCCAATGGAGCCACCTCCATCCAGGTATCCTATACAGGCTATCAGACACAAACCGCAACACTAGGGGCATCAAGCACAGTCGATTTCAATCTCGCTGAAGGCGTAGTGCTTGAACAGGCTGTCGTCACCGCTCTCGGTATAGCACGTGACAAAAAAGAACTCGGCTATGCGATAGAACACGTGGATGGAAAAGACATCCAGCAAAAAGGTGAAAGCGATGTCCTTCGCGCACTACAAGGCAAAGTAGCCGGTGTCAATATCATCGGAAGCTCCAGCCAACCCGGTAGCGCAACACGATTAGTCATAAGAGGCAATACTTCATTCCTCGGTGAAAACCAGGCACTCTACGTAGTCGATGGTATACCATTCGACGGATCTACCTATGGTGCATCATTCCAACTAATTGGAGGAGGCGCTTATGGCAATAGAATCTCAGACCTGGACCCAAACAATATAGAAAGCATCACCATCCTGAAAGGCGCCACTGCTGCTGCACTTTACGGAAGCCGCGCATCCAGGGGAGTAGTAGTGATCACCACGAAATCAGGTTCTTCGAAAAGAAGAGAGGGCCTTCATATCGAAATCTCTTCAGGCATCACCACTGAATCTATCGCCTCAATTCCAAATCTTCAAAATACATATGGTACAGGCACAGGTTTCAATTATTCACAATCAAACGGATCATGGGGTGCCCCATTTCCGGGCACAGTAGATTATCCCACGATTGATTCAATCAATCACTGGTTCAGAACTACTTCCCTCGCTTCTTATAACCGATTCAGAGAATTGGGAACGCCGGGCGTAACACCACGTGTACCCTACCAGGCCTATCCGGACAATGTGAAATCCCTTTTCAAAAACGGAGTAATGCTTGATAATTCTGTAACCCTCAGCACAAGTCTTGGAACAAGCGGCGCATTCGTAGCCACAGTATCACAATTAAATCAAGATGGAATATTTCCGAACAGTTCGTTTGATAAAACTAACGTATCTGTCGGTGGAAGTAACCAATGGGAAAGTGGTTTTAAAATAGGAGCATCAGTAAGCTACACCAGCTCATTGCAAAAAGGATTGCAGGGCGGCGCTGTAGAATCAACACAAAGTTCTTCCTATATGGCGCGATCACTTTATCTGGGAAGGAATTGGGATATCCAGGGACAGCCTTATGAAGATCCAGTCACCCATGAAAGTATTTTCTTCATCGGTCGCGGTAATGCTGATAGCCCTATCTGGTCCGCCAAAAACAATGGCTTCACTTCAGATGTAGGACGTACCATCGTCAATCTGAATACGGGATATAACATTAAAAATCTCTTCGATATTGATTACAGAATAGGTCTCAATACCTATAATGAAAATGATCTCGAATGGTTTCGTCCCGGTTCAAGAGGAGCGAATGGTTTAGGTCAAATCATCTCCGGCTACAACCAATTTGAAGAAATCGAATCCATCTTAATGCTCAGCAAAAAAGTACGATTCAATGACAATTTTGCCATTCAGGCACGGGTAGGTCACAATGTAAATCAGCGCACCACCAATTCTCAAAATATCGTCGGAAGTCAGATGCTTGATTTCAACATTATTGACATCGACAATACGATTTCACAAGTCACCGGTGGCGGTCTTTACAATCGCGAACGTCTCGTCGGCGTATTCGGCGAATTGACCTTTGATTTTAAATCTTATTTATTCCTCACACTCACAGGAAGAAATGACTGGTCGTCGACATTGCCGGTAGCAAACCGTTCTTTCTTCTATCCTTCTGCAAGTCTTGCCTTTGTATTTACAGATGCGCTCGGAATGGATCCAACAGGATTTTTGAGCAATGGAAAATTAAGACTGAACTGGGCTAAAGTGGGACATTCTCCTGCAGCATATAGCATCGATCCGATTTACTTTGTCAATCTCGGTGAGCCTGACAATCTTACAGCAGGTGTTCGCGATATCGATTTTCCATTCAACGGACATGCCGGCCTGACATTGGAAAATACACTGAAGGATCCTAATCTTAAACCTGAATTCACCACAAATAAAGAACTGGGTCTTGAGCTTTCTTTTATGAGAGACAGGGTGACACTTGATGCAGCAGTATATGAAACTGTAAGTACTGATCAGTTGGCTCCTCTCACACTTCCTACTGCTTCAGGTTATGATGCATTCTATACCAATTTTGGAGATCTCAGATCACGTGGTGCAGAAGTTACGCTGGGTATTACACCTGTTCGCACTAAAGATTTTGAATGGACAGTGAGCGGTGCATTTACAAAATACAAAACCACAGTTGAAAAACTTTTCGGTGATGTGAAGGAAATTGAAATACGTGCATTGTTCGGTGGCTCTGTTACTCCGGTCCTTAGAGTCGGTGAAGAATATGGCGTATTCAGAGGTACAGTGAGCGCAAGAGATGATCAGGGAAATCTTCTCATCGATCCAAGTAATGGTCTTGTGTTGAATGCAAACCAGGAACAGATCATCGGTAATCCAAATCCTGATTTCACACTGGGCATCGTCAATACATTCACATGGAAAGGAATTACCCTCGGAGCAGTATTGGATTGGAAACAAGGAGGTGATCTCTACTCCGAATCTGTCAATCAGGAATTAGCTCGTGGTGTGCTTAAATTCCAGGCAGAAAATCGCGAATTGGGTGCAGTGATTCCGGGAGTATATGGTGATAATGTCACGCTCAAACCAATCCTCGATGAAAATGGAAATGAAATCAAAAATCAGACATTGGTAGAGCAAAATGATCTTTGGTTTGGCACCACATTCGGTGCTAATTCACAGGATGAATGGGAAGTGTTTGATGCTACAGTATTTCGTCTTCGTGAAGTTTCTTTAGGTTATACTATTCCTGCGAAAACATTACAGCACATGGCGATCAAAGGTATCACGATCAGCCTGGTGGGACGTAACCTCTGGTATAAAGCTCCAAACTTTCCGAAAGACACCAATTTCGATCCGGAGACAAGCACATTTGGTGATTCCAATTTCCAGGGCTTCGAATACCAGAATCTTCCATCGATCAGACGATTTGGTGCGA
>JBDUDG010000109.1:0-9234 GCA_040003045.1 Saprospiraceae bacterium
CAGGCTAAAAAGCGGCGCTTGTTTTCCCATCTATCAACAACCTGATGATGATAAAAATTTTATTTATGAAATAAAATAAAAAAAAGGGAAATACATATTACTTTTGGCAGTCTGCTGGAGTAAACTGCTTTACATAGGAGCCGCTGTTATAGCCTGTGCAACTTAGTTCTCTGTTGAATAAAATGATGTTGTAACTTCGATTAACCCTACAATATTGTTATTAAGTTCTTCAAGTTCTTCTGCTGGTATCCAAAGTTCATTGTGAATTGGGCCACCAACATTTTGTGTTTCATACTTTTCTAAAAAGGACGATTTAACCTCAAACCTCGTTACAAAACCAGAACCAGAGGCTGGAACATTCCAGTCTCTTGCAATTTGAATTGCATATTCCTCATTCAATACCGGATAAAATATCGGTTGTTCTGGAAGTCTAGGTGGGAACTTCTTCCAACCTGACAGTTCGATCAAATCAAGTTCCTTTGGTCCAACTGGTCTGTAAAGTGTTGTCGTCATTTATAAGTCATCCATGAAGCATTCAAAAAATGGTTTAGAGCGAAATACCGTTTGAATGGATAAATCTGGGTTGGGATTAAATTCATGATGGCTTTTTATTTCGCCATCGCTGCCAATATATGAGTGGTTAATAATTTCAATTATATCATCGGAATGATAATCAGGTGGCATTTCAAAGAATGAAAAATGAAAGTCTGTACCAAATGCAAAAATGTTTCCATCTTTCATTTTGGCAACAAAACCGGTCCAACCCATACTTGTTTCACCTTTAATTTGTTTTATTATTTGCAATGGAAAAGCATATTTACTCTTCTCTACCTTAGCTATGGAATAATCATTAACACAATTGCCTTGTGCAACAAAAGACTTGACGATTTCGTAATACCCAAGTCCTGATGACTTCCCAAAAATACTTTTGCCACTTAGCTCTTCTTTAAATCGTCTTATAGCAAGATTAGTAATGTTCCCAACGGATCGGAATTCGACACATGGCAAACAAGTTCCATCAGTTAGGTATGCTGTTGCCCTATATCCTTTCCCATAAAACTTATCCTCTATGGGTTCAATGTTGTTTTTTAAAAACTGGACTATGTCTTTAGTTCTTAGGGAATTCATTTTTATTTTAACCTATGATGTAAGAAGACTGTTTCTGCATTGGCTATAACTCGTTTATACCCGCAACTAACCTACACCATTTTTCTCAAAATTTTTAGGAAATCTTCTTCCCTGGCCTCCCTGCTACCTTACTCAACTCGCTGAGCGCCAGGTATAAAAACGTTAGTAAACGTATACTTCCGTATATAAACGTTTTGCAAACGACTAATGAGCCTCTCCGGATATATTTTTACCCGGCATTAAATCGATTGCCAGATCTTCTCTATGGATGTAGGGATGGTAGCGATAGACGCCGCCAGACACGAGGACCATATATTCAAATGACTATTGGTACGAGCCACAGTTTTTCATCTTTAGCAAAATCAACAACTATGCAAGAATCAGTCGCCCCGGGATTTGCATGCGCAGGTTTGTGTGCAGCTCAAAACAGGGGATGGGGCAAAGCAACGAAGACAAGGGACGCTGTAAACCGCCTACTTTAAAATAAGGGCGAGCAAATAGTTAAAAAGATCGAACGGCACGAACAGTAAACGAGAAGTTCTTGTTGGTACTGAACTGGACACCACCGTTGAAGGCTTGCTGCCATGCGTTGGTAGTATTGATCTCGCTAGAACTCCAATAACTGAGATTAGCAAAACCACCAACGGCAATACGATTTAGATATAATTTGTTTAATTCGTCTTTATCCGGTAAATACCAGTCGCTGTATGTATTCAATACCAGGTCTGAACATAATTTGGCTCCATAACTTCCTGCACCCTGAACTGAAACAATTGTATTTGTATTAGCATTGCTGTTTCCTAATAGCGTCGCAGTTGCACCAGTTGTTATATACGAGCCATTATACCATAGAATACTCGTACTCTGGTCTGTAGCAGCTGCAATCAAACCATGTACCTGTCCGGCTATATATCCCGGATCGGCGGGTTGTAATATATAAGCAACTTTTCCACCTCCATAACTATCGCCTATTACCAGAACTGAGGTTGTAGGACCACCAAGCATATTTGTCCAGCTTATTCCACCATAAATTTCTATTTCTCCCGCTCCGCAATCGGTGCAATATATCATAAGCCCCTGTGGAGGTCCGCTAATAGCATCTCTTTGAGTCACATTCATCCGGGGTGGAAGCAATCCCTGCGTGGTAGAAGTAATATCCAATGCAGCTTTGGAATCCGGGGTTGTCGTACCAATGCCAACCTGGCCAAACGACGAAAAGGAAAGAGCAAGTATGGCTGAAAAAAATAAATATTTCATGTTTTTATTTTTAAAAAAGTTAATCCTAAAGCTTTTGACAAGCTGCGAATCATCAGCAGGAATTATTTGCGAATTGAAATAATCAAAGGGTGGAATAACATAACTGATATTCAAGGCAAAGGTTGATTTAATATGCTTTGTTCTGGAAATTAAAATCTTAATTACACCATAACGAATATTCTTCTGATCTTTCACCATCATGTCTTTACTGCAAATCACGGCATTGATTATCGTCACTTCCCTTCTTGCTGTAGCATGGTGGTGGTTGTTCCGTCCAAAGAAAGGTATATCAACTGAAATTCCACCTGAATGGAGGGACATTCTGGAGAAGTTCGTCGCCTTTTACAGGGAATTGTCATCAGGAGACCGCATCCGTTTTGAAAGGGATGTGCAGCAATTTCTGCGTGATGTTGCAATCACAGGAGTCGGTACAGAGATTGACGAAACGGATAAACTACTTGTGGCATCGAGTGCTGTGATTCCGATCTTTCGCTTCCCTTCATGGCGATACCACAACCTGAATGAAGTCCTCATCTATCCCGGTGCATTCAATGAGGAATATGAAACAAGCGGGAGCGAGGTCAGAAACATTCTGGGGATCGTGGGTGAAGGAAGTATGCAACGAATGATGATTTTGTCCAGGCCATCGCTCAGAGATGGATTTACAAATGATGGATCAAAACAGAATGTCGGTATTCACGAATTTGTGCATTTGCTGGACAAAGCGGATGGCACTACCGATGGCATCCCTGAGCTTTTCCTGTCGAAACCGTACATTATTCCTTGGATCAAAGTGATGCACAAAGAGATACAGGCCATGCAAACCGGAAACTCAGATATCAATGTCTATGGCAGTAAAAATGAAGCAGAGTTTCTCAGCGTAGTGAGTGAGTACTTCTTCAATCAACCTGACAAGTTGCAGGAACAACATCCGGAGTTGTATGCGTTATTGGAACATTTATATTGTTGATTCTCCGAAATATCTTGCTTAATACCACCCAACCATTTCCTTCTCTCCGGATAGGATCAATTATTATCCTCAGCTTTACGATTTATAAGATCTTTGTCTTATGTTTTTTTCTTAAATAACAGCAAAGGAATTCAATAATGTTATTTCAGGTTTTGAAATCAATCCAGGCAATAATTGCCCGGAAAATAATGGGTCTACTCCTTTTCCTCCGAAGCAGACAACTGCAGGAGGTTTATCTTAAGAATATTTGAAAATTAATTCTCCATGGTCGCTGTCAAAAGTTAGGATTATCAAATTCATTTCAATGGCAATTTTCATGACAATTTCGTCTGATGCGCCCTGGAATTCTTCCTGAATACTTCTAACCTCAATTCCATTTTCTCTTAAAAGTAATATACTGGGCCGCGCAAAATTCTCGTAATCAAATATTTTTTCAAAGCAATTTCTCTGTTTGTACATCAAAGTTGTCCTGATACTATTCTCTAAAGTTAGATTGTGCATTTATCTTCAGCACAGAGTTGACAAATTTTACGCGCTGCTCCTCCGGTGCAGCAGCCAACTTAACGAATGACTGTCACATCTCCATTAAACAACTTATGCCCACCATCCAAATAGTAAACATTGATCATATACACATATACGCCAGAGAGAACTGTTACATTCTTAAACTTACCATCCCAGCCAAAGTTGATTTCATGAGAATTATATACTAAATTCCCCCACCGATCAAAAATAGAACAGAAGACCGAACCAATATCCTGTACTGAATTAAATGCGATCGAAAACTCATCATTCACTCCATCACCATTAGGAGTAAATACATTTGGTATGAAGACTTCGTGATGACAATCATCACTGCGAGTCACTTCCACAGATTGCTGAATAGCCTGACATGCAGTCGTGATCATAACGTTATACACTCCAGGCTCACTCACATTTATCGAAGGTGATGTGCTACCTGTATTCCATTGATAAGAAGCTTCAAAATCCTGTGTAGCATCAAGTTTGATATTGTCTTCAATACAATTCAATATCTCACTGTCAATATTTAGTAAAGGAATTTTGTCATCAATTCTCACAGCCAATGAATCCTGAACCTTACCACATTGATTACTTATCAGTAATGAATAAGTTTGGGCCTTATCTGCTATCATGCTGTTGTCATGACTTCCATCCTGCCAGGTAAACATATCTGTTGTCAGAGGTGCCGCAATCAAAATGAATTCGTCAGGACAAAGTATTGTATCTGGACCCAAATCAAATACAGCCGGAGCAGACATATACATGATGTCGATAGTATCTGATGCAAAACCACAATGATTGACTTCAGTCAGGATGTAGGTCCCGGGTGAAGTCACTTTCATCACCGGAAGTGATGAACCATCCTGCCATCTAATTGCAGTTTGAATATCACCATTGGCCTGAAGTTGTAAATTTATTCCTTCACAAAGCAGAGTATCCGGACCAAGCGAAACGACCGGAGGACGGCCACTGATATCAACCTGTATTGTATCCGCATCCACACCGCAAGCATTACTAACCTGAAGGATAAATGTTCCTGAAACATTTGTTGAAAAATCAACATTGGTACTACCATCCTGCCACAAATAAGTAACACCTGATACATCTGAAATCAATGTGACCACATCTCCTTCACATGCCGTGATATCGCTTCCAAGATGAACCTGTGGTCCATTCGTATCTGAAATAATTTCCATCGTATCTATAGCTATTCCACAGGAATTGCTTACAGTAAGAATGACAAGTCCGGGCAATGTTGCATTGAATGATGAAACTACACTCCCATCCTGCCAGAGATAATTCACTCCTGATAATCCGGGTGAAAAATTGATATTTTCTCCCGGACAAAGTGATTCATCCGGACCCAGATTTAAAAGAGGAACTCCAGGCAATACAATTACATCAACAGTGTCCGTAGAAGAACCGCATTGATTTGAAATCGTAGCAAAGACTAACCCTGCACCAGTTACATCATAACTCATACTGTTCGTTCCATCAGACCATGTAATATTTACTCCTTGCACATTGACAGAAAGCGTGAGTACCTCACCCGGACACAAAGATGTATCGGCACCAAGATCAAATGCAGGTAGAGCCGGAAGCTGTGCAACACTAATGCTGTCATTTGTAACACCACAATTATTACTTACCTGAACAGTAACCATTCCCTGAGAAGAAACTTTGTATGATGTTCCTGTTGAACCATCCGACCACAACCATGATAATACATTTGATGAAACAGGCGAAAGAAGAACTATGTCACCGGGACAAATGGATATATCTGCACCTAACAAAATTGAAGGCCTAGAACCGGCATCAACCACGACCACACTATCAGAATCAACACCGCATGTATTACTTACGGTCACACTGTATACACCCGGACCTGATGCAATGATAGATGAAGCCTGCGAACCATCACTCCATAAATATTGTACACCGGAAATTCCGGCATCAATCGTAATGCTACTTCCTGAACACAAACTGATTGAATCCGGCAGATCCACTACAGGAGGATTACCATTATTGGTGACCAACACAGTATCAGAAGTTGTGCCACACATATTTGAAATTTGCAAAGAATATATTCCCTGTTGTCTTACTATTATTGAATCTGCACTGCTCATGTCCTGCCACAGATAATGTACACCGCTGACATTTGAATGCAAAACAAATTGCTGTCCCGGACAAAGACTTAAATCAGGACCTAAATCAAAAGCAGGAAGTGGGTCAAAATAATGAACAGTAATAGTATCTGATCCTGATCCACATTGATTTGTTATCGTCAACATATATGTTCCGGGTTGGCTTACCAAATATGTAGTGGCAATCGTTCCATCCTGCCATGCATAATTGCCAATAAGTCCTCCCCCATCAAGCATGATAGTCTGTCCGGGACAAAGAGACTGATCTGTAGGCAATACAACTGAGGGACTTGCATTCTGCACTTCCACCTGAATCTGATCCACGACAGAAAAACATGAATTGGAAACTGTCACTGCATAAGTACCTGCACTTGTAATTAAAAGCTGAGGATCTGATGAATTATCCTGCCAATGAAACGAGGTGGCATTCAGTGCGTCTCCGACATCTAACACAAAAGGCAGTTGTGCAGGACAAATTACCAGATCGGGCCCAAGATCAAAAACAGGTACACTGATCATCGTCACATCAACATTGTCGCTCGTCGTTCCACATATGTTTGTGACAGTCACAGAATAAACACCTGGATCTGAAATGGAATAAGAAGATGATGTACTTCCATCCTGCCACACATAACTTCCTATCGCAGGATCAAGATTAAAATTGATTTGTTGTCCTTCACATATGGTTTGCTGCGACGGACCTAAATCCACAACAGGTGTCGGTAGATTATTGACGACAATCACATCAGAAACCGTGCCGCAAGTATTGCTGATCGTTAGTTGATATGTTCCACCGGTAGTGATCGAATAATTTGGTGAAGATGAATTGTCCTGCCAATGAAAATTGCCCAATGATGGATCAAACGAGAAAACTATATTATCACCAGCGCAAAGACTTGTATCGTTACCAAGAGAAAACGGAGCAGGTGGATCTACAATATTGACCATGATCTGATCATTTCCTGTACCACATCCATTCGTCACCGTAACTGAATATGTACCGGCTGCAGAAACAGAATAATTTGGTGAAGTGCTGCCATCCTGCCATACATAATTGCCAACATTCGGATCAAGATTGAAAGCAAAATTCTGACCGGCACAAAGTGTTATCTGAACAGGACCCAAATCAACTATGGCCTGCGGAATATTTGTAACCACAATATCATCCGAGACAACACCACATTGATTACTGATCGTCAGTGAATATATTCCACCGGTATTAATTGTATAATTGGAAGATGTTGAATTGTCCTGCCAAAGAAAATTACCGAGCGAGGGGTCAAATGAATACGAAATGACTTCACCTGCGCACAGTGTAGCATTATTGCCAAGTGAAAATGAAACCGGCGGATTCAACACGACAACATTAATCTGATCAGTTGTAATATCACAGCCATCATCCAGTGTAACCTGATAAATTCCGGGTATTGTAATCGAATAATTTGGATTGGTGCTTCCATCCTGCCACGTATAATTACCTTCGGTTGGATTGAGTGCAATCGTATAGTTCTGACCGTTACATATGGTTACATTTGGCGGGCCCAGATCAACTGGTGGAGCAGAAACATTAATCGTCACGTCAATGGCATCTTCTCCAAAATTGCCACAACCAGAAGTGATCGTGAGAGAATATGTACCTGATTGTGTGACAGTGAGTGTAGGTCCGGTAGATCCATTGCTCCAATGATAATCAACACCAGATACTCCGGAATTGATCACATAGGAGTCACATGCTGTCACCGGCCCTCCAAGATCAAGAGGTAACGTATTGACAGGATCCCCTTGTGTCACAGATACATCATCGAGATAGTAGTATGAAAAATTAGAAGATGAACACGCCGGATCTAAAGGAGAATTTGCATTGCTATAAAAATTCCCTATCGTGATGTATTGTTCCCCACCAGTGGCAGCATAACATCCGGTGATCAGCACCCAATTTTCCTTATCATTGACATAACCAATATTGGCTTCAATCTGTGGAGACGCAGCTAATGGTCCAATGGTATTCGGATCAGGTGGTGCTGAGGATAAATATGCACCAATATGCGTCACTGCGCAATGCAAATCTGCAAGACTCACATAAAAACTGACTTCATAACTAAACCCTGCCACTAAAGGCTGAGTGAGTTGCACCTGAAGATATTCACGCCAGATAAAACTCTCACGACTCCAAAATCCTGCATATGCATTCCCTGTATGTGCGGGTTGAGAGCCAAACAGATTATTCGGGATCTGAACATTTGCATTCGTAGCGCAGGTATTGAAATAATCGGCTGTAGCCAGATTTCCATTGATCCAGGGAGCACAAAGCATAGGGCCTCCATTACCATAGTTGGCCGGACATGCTGAATTGCTCTCAAATCCAGGGTTAGGTACAAGGTTCTGAGCAATGGACAGGGCCACCACGCCTAAACAAATCAAAAAAGTGGCAATCCACTTACAGAAATTCATTATTGCATTCATTTCTGCTATAATGTTACGCTTAGCCACAGGAAAAGATATCAATGCGGAGGCTGAACGTGCTATAATGAATACTCAACGGGGGAAATAAGCGAGAGGCTGACTACAACGATTCAGTATGAGAATATGGTCCTATGGAACCATTTCATGATTCAGGTCTCATGATTAATTTTTTTTCGGTCTCAACACTCTTATCGGATCTGCAGGCTGAGGAAGAAGAATTACTTCCTGCGTTTTTAGCAAATCAAGTGCTACCTCAACTGCTTTCTCCAATTGTGGATCATGACCTTCGATCACTGATTTTGCATCCTGTTCAACCACTACATCCGGTGCTACACCTTTGTTTTCCACATCCCATTGACCGGCCAGATTATAAAATCCACCACGAGGTGCTGTGATATGTCCTCCATCTATCAGATCTGGCACATCCCAGATACCCACGAGTCCACCCCATGTGTTCTTGCCAACCAAAGGACCAATTTTACGCTGCTTAAACATATAAGGCAACATATCACCACCTGAGCCAGCCATTTCATTTATGATCATCACTTTGGGGCCAAATATTCCGGCATTCGGTGCTGTAAACGGCTGCTTTGTGCCAATTGGATTGTTGAAATATCCCATCAGATCACGTGAAAGTAAATCAACAATGTAGTCCGCAATCGCGCCGCCATGATTGAACCGTTCATCGATGATAGCACCTTTTTTATTTTTTTGAGCAAAGTAATATCGATTGAAATTAGCATAGCCTTC
>JBDUDG010000438.1:0-2756 GCA_040003045.1 Saprospiraceae bacterium
AAGGGATTTTGCAAGAATGATGTACAAACGTGATCCAGAATTTAAATACATGATGCTGTTTGGTGATGCCACCTACGATTACCTTGGAAGGTTTGCTGAATTACCTCGCCATAATTTTATTCCTGCTTTTGAAACTGAGGAATCGCTTCATCCTGTATTTTCATTTCCCACTGATGACTATTATGGATTGCTTGATGATAATGAGGCAGAAGATGGAAAAACTTTAGTAGGATCCGTGGATGTTGCTATTGGCCGCATTCCTTCAGATTCACCTGAAGAAGCGATGGCAGTGGTGGATAAAATCATTTATTACGAAACCAGCCCAACTACACTAAGTGACTGGCGAGAAAGAGTGGTGATGGTAGCAGATGACGAAGACTCTAATACACATCTTATGCAGGCAGATGGTCTTGCCAATCAAAATGGCGTATTGCATCCGGAGCTCAATATGAAAAAGATCTATCTGGATGCTTATCCCCAGGAAGCAACTCCTGGTGGGGACCGATATCCTGGTGTCAATGCAGATCTAGATTTGAATATTCAAAAAGGAGCCCTTACTGTAACTTATATGGGTCATGGAGGCCAGAATGGGTGGGCTCAAGAAAGAGTCCTAAGTATAAACCAGGCGCAATCCTATCACAATCTCGATAACATGCCTTTATTCATTACTGCTACATGTTCGTTTGCAGGATATGATGAGCCAAGCTTCAAAACTGCGGGAGAGTATCTGCTTTCGAATCCAAATGGAGGTGCAATAGCTCTCATGACTACTGTACGGGCTGTGTATTCTGGCAGCAATGAACGATTGACAAAAGCGGTTTTAGAGAAATTGTATGATAAAGATGATTCAGGTGAATATCCAAGTATGGGCGAAGTATTGCGCAGGTCGAAAAACACAGGTACAGATACCACGGATAATAACGCGCGAAAATTTACACTTCTCGGTGATCCTTCGATGAAACTGGCCATTCCAACTTATAAGGTTGCTGTTACAGAGATAAATGGAATGCCCATAAGTGGATTTCCTGATACACTAAGTGCTCTTGAAAAAGCAAATATTTCAGGTGTTATCCAGGACGATCATGGAAATATTCTGGACAATTTTAATGGCGAATTAACACTTACTGTATTTGATAAAATTCAGATCAGAAAGACACTTGCAAATGATGCGGAAAGTTCTGTGCGAAATTTTGTCACGCAGAACAGACAATTGTTTAAAGGAAAAGCGACTGTCACTTCAGGCCATTGGACGATTGAGTTTGTATTACCAAAGGATATTGATTTCTCATATGGTCCCGGTAAATTCAGCTTTTATGCGGAGAATGGTGTGATTGATGCTGGTGGATATTCTACCAAATTCAGTATAGGTGGAGTTTCTTCTGATGGCTTATCAGATGACCAACCACCAGAGGTTCAGCTTTACATGAATGATGCACATTTCCGAAACGGAGGGATTACAGACTCTGATCCATACATCTATGCAGAATTGATGGATGATTTTGGGATCAATGTATCCGGTACCGGAGTAGGACATGATATTGAAGCCATACTGGATGGTGATGATAAAAACAGTTTTATTCTGAATGATTTCTATGAAGCTTCTTTAGATGATTATAAGAAAGGTGTGGTCAGATATCCATTGAGTAATCTGAAGCCTGGAAGACATACCCTGACTGTAACGGCATGGGATCTTGCTAACAATTCAGGCGAGGCCTCAGTTGAATTTGTAGTGCTCGCAGATGGAGGTGTTGTGATTCAAAACTCCCAAAATTATCCCAACCCTTTCAATACAACCACTCATTTTCAATTTGAGCATAACAGACCAGGGGCTACAATGGATATTCAGGTCAAGATATTCACCATCACTGGTCAATTGGTAAAAACAATTGAAAAAGATGGCTTGATTTCAGATGGGTACAGGGTAGATGATCTGGCCTGGGATGGTCGTACGGATAGTGGAGGAGAATTGGATAAAGGTCTCTATGTTTATAAAATAAAAGTCGCATTTGACGTTAATGGATCGAAGGAAACTGGAGAAAGTAAAGCCGGAAAGCTTGTTATTCTCCGATGAGCCTTTTAAATTATCTTTGCATTTAATTATTTCAATCAAATACTCACTTTCATGAAGTTCACTTCACTCCTGGTCCTCTTTCTCCTTGTGGCAAATGCCGGAAAAAGTAATTGTACGTTTCTTAAAGCCATTGATTGTCCAAATACAATCATTTCGGCAGTTCCGTTCCTTAGAATCGTTCCGGATGCTCGTTCTGCAGCCTTGGGTGATGCGGGTATTGCATTATCCGCTGATGCTAATTCCATAAGTAACAATGCTTCCAAACTGGCATTCATCAATTCGGATATGGGACTTGCAGCCAGTTATTCACCCTGGTTGAGGTCATTGGGATTACAGGATGTTTATATGGCTTACCTGGCTGGGTACAAACGTTTGGATGAATTTCAAACTCTTGCTGTTTCGCTGAGATATTTTGCGCTTGGTGAACTGCAGTTTACGGATATTAATGGTGGACCACTTGGTGTGGGACGCCCTAATGAATTTGAAATTGCCATGGCTTATGCAAGGAAATTGTCTGACAATTTCAGTGCAGGTATAACAGGAAAGTTTATTTATTCAAACCTTGCAGGTGGTCAGCAGATTGATAATATCGACATCGTTGCAGCTAAAGCAGGGGCAGTTGATATTTCATTCACCTATCAAAAGAAAATCAATGCTGGAATGCTCAGAATTGGTAGTGCAATCA
>JBDUDG010000439.1:0-2727 GCA_040003045.1 Saprospiraceae bacterium
AAAAGTGGCCTTTTTTGTTTTATGACCCATTTCATCTAAATCATCCAAAGTAAATTCTCCGATGATCTCTACAAGGGCGTAACAAATAATGTAAATCATAGCCTGGAAGAACACAATGATAATTCTTTCATTAACGCTTTAAATATGGTTTTGCAAATGCAGTTCCTGATGATGAAGCAAAAGAGCTTTATGATCGGTGGACGATACCTGCACCAGCACGACCGCTGTTTCAGACAGCTTCTTCGTTTGCCGGTTCGGAGACAAAAGTGAATACGGGGAAATATCACAAGAGGTCCACTGCTCATTACCGGTGGAGAAAAAGATCATATTGCTCCACCGATCCTGGGTATGGCTTCTGTAAAGAAATACAGCAAGTATGTAAAAACAGATTTCAAATTATTTGAAGGACGAGGTCATTCGCTGATTATCGATCATGGGTGGAAAGAGGTTGCAGAATATGTATCCGGATGGTTAAAAGAAAATGGAAATTAATTATTTATTGATAGAGGAAAAAAGGAGAAGCCTCTAATTGCCCCGCACTGTAGAGCGGGGTTAGATCAAGGAAATACTTCCGGCTTTAGCCACTGGCAAAAAATTAAACCCAGCGAAAGTTCGGGGCAGTTAATAATCCTGTATTTGAATTTATTCTGTCAAAAATATCAAGCTGATTTTCTTGTTTTCCCCCGTCCCCTGCGTTCCATCAATCGCATACTTTCCCACGAAAGCGCCGGGGTGAATGTCAATCAGTAGAAAGTAATTTTTCTGGTTCAAATATCTCTTTCATTCACTACTAACATTTTCTATTTGCTAATCTTTCGCCCTGGCGATTTTGAAACGACATTTACTTTCAACGCAGTTGAAAAATTGAATGGAAAAACGCAGGGGTCGGGGGCAACCAGAATTAACACATCACAATTGAAAAAATAAAGAAAAAAGGGTCAGAGGCATCCATAAGAAAATGATATAAATTGTTTCCTCATGAACGCGATTTTGCTCTTTTACGAAGCCACTCATCCATAGAGATACGGCCGGCACCGCAAAACAAAAATGTAAATGAAGAAGCCAGGATCACCCATGCAGAAAATGACTGCACAAATGGATTGTGCATATCGATGAATATGATCGCTATCAAAAATGTGATGATCAATAAAATGGACGCAGGTCTTATCCACAAACCGAGGATCACTAATACGCCACCAATAAATTCAGCATACACAGCAGTAAATGCGCTGAACATAGGAAAAGGAATGTGGGCCTGTTCAAAAAATTCCCTGACGCCCAGCATTTGCTGCCAATCAACAATACTGTCCCAAACACCTAACACGAGCCGTAAACCAATCACAAGGCGGAGAAAGATCAAGCCATAGCCTTTTTTGTTTTCAAAGTATTCATTCATTGTCATGATGATCGCAAATTTTAATTTTAGCAACCTCAAAATAATGACTTTTAGACCCCAAATCCTCAAAAGACCTAAATAATTTAATTCTTCATCTGAAAATCCGGTTGTCCTAATTGCCCCATGACAAAAGCAAACCGGTCCGCGAAATTAGCATACGTTATCACGTACCAGGTGCAACATCAAGAATTACAAAGCTTCCTGGCTTAATAGGTGGCCGGGGATTAGGAACAGCTTTGGTAGCAGCAGGTGTTTCACCATATTCAGCGACTGGTAGATAAAGGTGATGTGTCTTTTTGTTTATACAAATCGTTCTTGCTCCTTTCTGCGTTGGAACAGTAGTGAGAACAGAAAAATCATTGGCTGTCTTTTCCTGAACGACGGTTAGAGTTCCATCACCATTTGAACTGTATGCCCGTTTCAAACCCGGATCAAATACACAACCATCTGTGTGATCACCTATGTCAAGAGTGGTAATTACATTTCCTTTCAGCGCATCAATTACAACCATCTTTTTATTGCTGCAAGTTGCAAACAAACGATGTGTCGTATTGTCCAGCGCCAGACCACTAGGTTTCTCACCCGGAGCTATTGACCAGGTATTTTCCACTTTTAATGTAGTCGTGTTGATTTGGGAAATCATGCTGGTGTCTTCAAGATTGACAAATAATTTTCCTTTACCATCACTAACTGAAAATTCAGGTTTGCCGATTAATGGTATGGTGGCGACAACCGTGTTTGTTACTGCATCAATTACAGTTGCATTAGAAGAACGGCCATTAAAAACAAAAACCTTGTGCGAAAATGGATCATAAATGATGGCATCCGGATTGACGCCAGTCGATTTTATTTTTGTGATCAGTTCAAAAGATCCCAAGTCCACAATTGAAATGGAAGTATCTCTTCCACAACTGATAAAGGCTTTGTTTTCCTTATTTGCGATAGCAATCCCATGCACTCCTTTTGTGTCTTTTACAGTGCCAAGTAAATACCCGGACTGATCAACAATGTTCGTAACTCCTGCATGCGACACAAATAAATCGCCTGTATTCTCATTTACCGCGATATAATCCCATCCACCGTCTCCGGCAACAGGAAATCTATCGACAATGGTGTACTCGGTATTTTGAGCTTTTGATGCAGAAATAAAACATACTCCAAGGAGAAAGCTTAATGATAATTGAATGAATGTTTTCATAAACGATTGATATGAGTTAAAAGATGAAAAGCCAATAGCTGGAAATCCAGCAATCCAAATAGGTACTGATTTATCTCGAAGATAATTTATCCTTTTTATGAAACCATTTTTGTGCTTCATGACAAAGCAAAGC
>JBDUDG010000440.1:0-2725 GCA_040003045.1 Saprospiraceae bacterium
GGCTTTTTACCTGTCACTACTTCCCATACAAGGAACATAACATGTCCTCCATCGAGCGCAGGGATCGGCAGTAAATTCATGATCGCCAATATGAAAGAAAGAATACCGGTGATGCGCCAGAAAGCTTCCCAATCCCAGGTCTGCGAAAATAATTTTGTGATAGAAATAAAACCACCAAGACTATCTTTTGCTTTGACATTACCTTTGAATATCTGCGCGATTCCTTTAAACCAATCACCAATGAAAGTAGCACCATCTTTAAATCCTGCAGGAATAGCCTGAGCAAGGGAATAATCTTCACGGGCAGTCCATTTGAAATCATGCACACCCTTTAAACCAATTCCTATTTTTCCTTTCTCATCGATCGTAATCGAAGTATGCTTCTCTGCACCATCTCGCATAAATCCTAGATCTATGGTTTTTCCTTTACTATCACCCAGATCTTTCATCACTTCATGCTGAAATCTCGAAGGATGTCCATCAACGGATACGATCTCATCGTCTTTCTGAAGACCTGCTTTCGAAGCAGGTGTACCAGATTTAACTTCGCTTACAACAAATGGAATACGCGGTCCAATGACGACATAATCCTTATAAAAATTTGATGCAAGGATTGGAACAAATTTTGGATCCACATAGATGGTTGTATCTCTTAAACCACGTTGCACGATGATCTCTTTTGCATTATTAAGTACGATCTCTTTGCGCACCGTAATTGGTGAAAATTCATCCATTTTCTCTCCACCTATTAATAGTATTTTATCTCCATCTATGAATCCGATCTTTGTACCTAATGAATCTGCGTAAATACCGTAGTCCAACTTTTCATTCACCAGATATTCTTTTCCATAAGCCCACAGCATCATTCCAAAAATGAAGAACCCTAGCAGGAAATTGACAGTCACACCACCAAGCATGATAATCAGTCGCTGCCAGGCAGGTTTTGACCTGAATTCCCATGGCTTTGGTGGTTCTTTCAATTGCTCGAGATCCATGCTTTCATCTACCATGCCTGATATCTTGACATAGCCTCCAAGGGGAAGCCAACCGATACCGTATTCGGTCTCACCAATTTTCTTTTTGACAAGTGAGAATTTAGGATCGAAAAAGAGATAAAATTTTTCAACACGGGTTTTGAACCATTTTGCAGGAATAAAATGGCCCATTTCATGCAATACAACTAATATAGAGAGGCTCAGGATTAACTGAGCTATCATCGTCACTAT
Organism: Saprospiraceae bacterium; assembly: GCA_040003045.1. GTDB lineage: Bacteria > Bacteroidota > Bacteroidia > Chitinophagales > Saprospiraceae > Opimibacter. The sequence continues at coordinate 1,227 of JBDUDG010000440.1, forward strand.
GCCCATTGAGATGGAATATTTGGTGAATTAATGCTTAAGAAGTGGATAAACGATAGTTTTGGCTTTTATGTTTCAAAGCTAATACGCAAAATTAAGCATTTATGGGGGTTAATGCCCTTCATTGGTACTATCTGCCGTTATTGGGCGATACAGGTGAACAAGCTTCTCTGACGGGAGATGAATGGCATCATTGCTTCCACGTACTCCGGTTAGAGGAAGGCGATGACATTCTCGTGACTGATGGTAAAGGCAAATGCTTTCAGGGCATGATTAAAACGGCTTCAAAACACGAAGGATGGATCTCGCTTACACATGATCTGAAAGCTGATTTTCACAATTCACGAAAATACAAAGTGAACATTGGGATCGCACCAACAAAAAATATTGACCGGACTGAACTTGCAATCGAAAAACTGGTTGAAATAGGTGTTGATGAAATTTGCTTTTTAGATTGTAAACACAGCGAGCGTCATCATCTTCGCATTGACCGAATGGAGAAAATAATGATAGCTGCCGCAAAACAATCAAGGAAAATAAATTTTCCGTCATTATTTGATCTTACCTCTCCTGAAAAGTATGCAGAACGGAAAAGAAATGATCAAGTGGATGTTAATATCCTGTGTTGTCATCTGGATGGAGAAACTAAATCCATTTCTGAAAATTATTTACCCGGTCAAGACGTTGTTATACTGATCGGACCTGAGGGAGGTTTTGCAAAACAAGAAATCGAAGCATTGAAAACATTGAACGCTAAAATGACAAAACTGGGTCCTTTCAGACTTCGCGTTGAAACGGCAGCTATTACCGCTTGTGCTGACATCCATTTACTAAATGAACTGAATTATAAAAAATGATCTATTCTCTTCTCTTATCTCTTTTATTTTTTGTTTCGCCAAGACCTGCCGAAGAGCCATCTCTTAAGCTTGCTTTATTGAAATACAACGGCGGCGGTGACTGGTATGCAAATCCTACATCACTAACCAATCTTTCAAAATTCTGCAATGCCAATCTCGGTACAGATTTGAATCCCGATTATGCCACGGTAGAAGTAGGAAGTGCCGATCTGTTCAATTATCCATTCGTTCATATGACTGGTCATGGCAATGTGGTTTTTTCACCATCAGAAGCTGAAAACCTGCGTAAGTATCTCATGGGCGGAGGATTTCTGCATGCAGATGACAACTATGGCATGGATCCTTACATTCGGGTCGCATTAAAATCAGTTTTTCCAGAACTGACCCTTGTAGAATTACCTTTTGAACATGAGATCTATCATCAGAAATTTCAATTTCCAAATGGCCTGCCGAAAATCCATGAGCACGACGGAAAACCTGCACAGGCGTTTGGACTGATCTATGAGGGTCGTCTCGTAGTACTATACACCTACGAATGCGATCTAGGCGATGGTTGGGAAGATCCTGAAGTTCACCATGATCCGGATGAAATCAGGCAAAAGGCTCTTCAGATGGGGGCAAACATCGTTTCCTATGTGTTTAAGA
>JBDUDG010000110.1:0-9111 GCA_040003045.1 Saprospiraceae bacterium
GCAATGCATTCCTGGAGCTTTGATGATGATAGCCAAATGAATGTTTGAAATTATAAATGTTGAAATTTTCCCAGACACCAGATAATTTATAGGTCAGATCATCTTCCGGCTTCATGTCGAGTGATAAAATATCCGGCAAGGCATCATTATTAATATCGGCAATTGCGACACCCATTGTAAAATTGCTGGTATGTCCTGTTGATTGCGCAATCACTTCCCGGAATGTGCCATCCTGATTGTTGATATATAAATAATCATTTTCATGAAAATCATTTCCTACATACAAGTCAGGCCACCCATCCCTGTTGACATCACCTACATCTACACCCAGTCCAAAACCAACCGGTGAACTATAGATTCCGGATTTACGCGTTACATCCTGAAAGTATCCATTCCTGTTTTCATAAAGTCTGTCTCCGGACATTGCATCGAATGCCTCTCTGGTGATATTGGATGGTTTAAATTGCTCAGGATCTTTGACACTATGATTTAAAAGAAAGCAATCTAAATCACCATCACGATCATAATCAAAAAATACTGCCTGCGTGGCCCATCCGGAAAAATCGAGTCCAAACTGGTGTGCAGATTCCGTAAAAGTGAGGTTCCCATTGTTAATATATAATTGATTACTGCTGCCTGCACCACTCCAGCGTTTTACCTCACAGACATAGATATCCAGTAAGCCATCCCCATTGACATCAACCATCGAAACGCCTGTGCTCCATGCCCCGTGACATCTGACGCCCGCTTCTTCTGTGATATCCTGAAAATGCATGTTGCCTTTGTTCAGGTAGAGCTTATTGTCTGTTTCATTTCCAGAAAAATAAATATCTGGCAGGCTGTCATTGTTTATGTCCCCTATCGCTACACCACCGCCATTGTAATAATAGAGGTAAGTAAAAATATTAAGACTATCCGATTCGTGCAGCAGATTAGTGAATGTGATCCCGGTTTTTTCCGCATTAAGGATTTTAAATAATTCATTGCGTGATGTATTTGCATTTTGGGAGCAAGCCCCGAAAAGAAGCATCGAAACCGACACAGCAAACTCAACAAAATAGTTTCTGATCATAGCATCTAAAATACCAAACATATTAGGAAAGCGTATGTACATCCATAATCGAAAACTTTGTTTTGACCCTAAACGATAATTGTTCCAACACAGAATATCAATATCTTCGGTTCCCCGATCGAATTGTTTTATTGAACTCTTATCCATTGACCATGAAGATTTCGACTTTACTTCTTGCACTCTTTTTTCTATCCGGACTTTACGCTCAGGAAAATGATCAATGGCATGGCATGACCGCAAAGGAAAACCTGCAAATGCCTGGCTACCTGAGTCATCATGCGAGTGCTGGTAAAAGAGGGATCCCATCCCCTCCACCATTGAAAGTCAGGACAATGGCCGAGTGGGAACAGATCCAGGCTGTCACCATATCCTGGACCGGACAACCCACTATCCTCAAAGAGATCGTTCGTAATGCAGTCAAGGAATGCAAAGTCCTCATCATCACCACCGATTCTCTCAGTGTTTCAAGCCAATTAACCAGTGCAGGTATTTCCCTTGATTCAGTTCGCTTCATCAACACACCTTTCAATACGATTTGGGTATGCGATTATGGAGGCTGGACAGTATATGGCAATGATGTGGATTCATTATGGCAGATAGACTGGATATACAACCGTCCAAGACCAGAAGATGATGCTACTCCGGAGGCAGTAGCCGACTATCTGCACATACCACTTTATGAGGCGACAAAAGATCCGGATGATTTCGTACATACCGGAGGGAATCATTTCTCAGATGGATTGCGAAATGCATTTTCATCCATGCTTGTGCTTGAAGAAAATAATGACAAGACCGAAGATGAAATAGATACGATTGCCAAAAAATATCTTGGTGTAGAAAATTATATAAAATTTCCAACTCTACCGTATGATGGCATCCATCACCTTGATATGCATATGAGGATCATTGATGAAGAAACTATCATCGTGGGTGAATATCCTGAAGGTGTGGCAGACGGTCCTCAAATAAACGCTAATCTTGAATATCTGAATAATGAAGTCGAAACTTCCTTTGGAAATAAGTACCGGATAGTCAGGATACCGATGCCGCCTGATGCTAACAACAAGTACCCTGATCATGCCGGCAATTACAGAACATATACCAACGCGGTCTTCCTAAACAAAACTTTACTTGTACCTACATACCAGGAAAAATATGATACCACTGCACTGAGAATATACAGAGAGAATTTGCCCGGATATAATGTGGTGGGAATTAATTGCAATTCAATTATCTCACAGCTTGGCGCGTTGCATTGTATCACAAAATTGGTCGGTGTTAATGATCCTTTACTTATAGCTCATGCAAGACTCCGTGACTCAGAAGATGCTTCACTTGAATATCCCGTGACAGCTTATATAAGGCATAGCAGCGGTATAGAAGGGGCTGATCTTTATTACAGGACAGCAGGTGATTCTGTTTACACCAAAGTTCAGATGACATTGAGCGATACTGCTGGAAACATCTGGTCTTCCGTTATCCCTCCTCAGACCGCAGGTTCAGAAGTTCAATACTACATTAAAGCAAGATCAAATAGTGGAAGGGAACAGGAAAGACCTATCGTTGCTCCCAAGGGATATTTTAATTTCAGAATTAAAGCTGAAGTGATCAATCAGCCACCTACTGTGGACATCGCTTCTCCGGAGGATCAGTCTTCATTTTTAATTGACCAGGGACAGATTGAGATACAGGCATATGCAGAAGATGTTGATGGAAGCATACAAAATATCGTGTTATATATCAATGGTGATTCGATCTCAACATTGAATGCAATGCCTTATAATTTTAACTGGATTTTTCCCGGAGAAGGAGATTATGATATCGTTGTAAAAGCTACGGATGATGATGGAGCTTCTACATTGAGCTCACCAGTTCACATCACTATCGGGGCATCCACTTCTGTAGGCAATATTAATGAACCTATCATACAGATGTTTCCAAATCCAGTCAGAGATATTTTATTTCTGAATACCGATGGAAAGTTATTTTCTAATGTCATGATCACCAATTTACTGGGTCAAACTATTTTAATTGATCCTATTCAGCAGGGAAATCAAATGAAGGTGGATTTTTCAAAAGAAATGCCGGGAATTTATTTTATTAAAGGAAGTCTTGATGGCAAACAGGTCAGTACAAGAGTTGTGAAAAGATAGAGTAGATATGAAAATAAGAGATATACATGCCCCCGGAGTTTATGTAGCTAATGAGAACAGGTATGATAAAATGCTCTATCGCCGATGTGGCAGAAGTGGCATACAGCTTTCAGCATTGTCAATAGGTCTGTGGCACAATTTCGGCCATGTAGATGATATCGAGAACGCAAGAAGGATATTGCGTACCTGTTTTGATTATGGAATTACTCATTTTGATCTTGCCAACAATTATGGTCCTCCTTATGGTGCTGCGGAAGAGAATTTTGGTAAAATATTCAGACAGGATTTTACAGGATACAGGGATGAGCTGGTTATTTCTACTAAAGCAGGATGGGATATGTGGCCAGGGCCGTATGGAAATCTTGGATCAAGAAAATATTTATTGTCAAGCCTTGACCACAGTCTCAAGCGAATGGGTCTTGAATATGTCGATATATTTTATTCGCATCGGCTGGATCCGGAAACACCACTTGAAGAAACTATGGGCGCGCTTCATTCAGCCGTCCAGCAGGGAAAAGCACTATACGTCGGGATATCACAATACAAATCAGAAGACACACGCAAAGCATCTCAAATCCTTCGCGAAATGGGAACGCCTTGTCTCATTCATCAACCCAGATACAACATGCTTGATCGTTGGGTAGAGGCAGATGGATTGCTTGATGTGCTCGAAAAAGAAGGGATAGGATGTATTCCTTTCTCACCACTTGAACAGGGCGTATTGACGGACCGGTATCTAAAAGGATTTCCGGAAGACAGCCGCGCCGTGAAAGATGGACGTTATCTAAAGACCACCCAAATCACTGAAGAACGTCTTGAAAAAGTGAGAAAGCTAAACGTTGTAGCATTAGGACGAGGTCAGAGCCTTGCTCAAATGGCGATTGCATGGCTGCTCATTGATCCAAGGATCACATCAATCTTGGTGGGCGTAAGTAAGCCTGAGCAAATCGATGATAATGTGGCTGCGCTCAACAATCTGAATTTTACGGACGAAGAAAAAAGTGAGATCCGCAGAATTTTGAATTGATCCTCCTCCATCTAAATTAGAAGTGAGTATGTTCATTTTTCACTCCCGCATCGTTTCCTTCGAAGGTCGGGATCATCGCTGCACTTGATTTTCACTTTTCACTTTTCACTTTTCATTTTTCACTTTTTACCTGTCTTGTTTGGCAAAAACTTTCTTTAGTAAATCGGTGGTGCGTGTTGTTATATCTGTTCGAATGGCAAGTTCTTTCTGGGCGACCATTCCAAACAATCCATCGAGTGCTTTTTGTGTGACGTATTCATCCAGTTTCGGATTTACTTTTTCTACGAAGGGAATTTTATTGTATGCGTTGACGGCATCTGCCCAATACTCTATCGCATTGAATTTATTTAATGAAGTGACGATCACAGGATGGAACTGATCATACAGTGGTGTATAGGTTTTACCCTGAAGATATTGTGTAGCTGCATTTTTGGACCCCATCAGGATATTCAGTGCATCATCAAATGACATGCTCCTGATCGCATCCACAAAGATGGGTGCAGCCGATTTGGCAGCATCTTCTGCGGCATGATTTAATTTCTCAACGATGACATTTTCAAGATCGCTGAACCCCGGAATTATTTTAAGTCTGTTTGTTACTCTTCGGGCTTCCTCAGGCAAAAGTATTTTATAAGGACTGATCAAATATCCATCCCGCTGTGACAATAAATTGGCACCTTCATTTATTCCAAATTCAAGGGCTTGTTTTAAAGCAGAACCAATTTCCGCAGTCGTAGGCTCACTCAAAACAGATTTCAATGTATCACAGGAAGGAAGCAGAAGAGCCGTGAACAAACACAGGATCGTGACTAATTGTCGCATAATTAAGACTTTTAAAAAACTGAATGACTTATGCGTAACAAAGAATGATCATTTGAGTTTATAAACGATCTGAGCGCTATGGACGGGTCCACCCAGTTCGGGTTTCATTTTGTGGAGGACCACCTTGATATTTTTTCCATCCGGAAATGATTTTTTGATCTCATGAGCGATCCTGAAGGCCACAGTTTCGATGAGCTTGCAGGGTTCTTCCATGATCTCGCTGCAAATACGGTAGATGATCTCATAATTGATCGTTTGGTGCAGGTCATCGTCCAGGGCTGCTTCGTCGATGCGGGCTTCGATCGTTACATCCACCATATAATTGTTGCCGCGCGTTCGTTCATGGGTGTAGTAGCCATGATGTGAATAGAAAGACATTCCATCAAGTTTTATTTTGGCCATGTCGGTTTTGTTAGTGAGGTTGTAAGATAACATTCATAAGAGACCTTCGCCTTCTTGGCTATCTTTGCGGTTCATTCTTAAATGGAATCAAGATGGAGGTGAAGACTAGTATGAAGACGGATCAGTACCAGGGCCATGACTACTATAATGTCGATGAATTGCTGAAGGAGGATCATTTGCTGGCTCGTGAAGCTGTCAGGGCATGGGTTAAGCAGGAAGTGAGCCCAATTATCGAGGATTATTCTAACCGGGCTGCCTGTCCTACTCAGCTGTTCAAGGGCCTGGCTGAAATCGGGGCTTTTGGGCCCAGTCTGCCTGTGGAATATGGCGGTGGTGGAATGGATGAGATCGCATATGGCATTATCATGCAAGAGTTGGAGAGGGGAGATTCAGGAGTGAGGTCTATGGCTTCAGTTCAGGGCTCGCTTGTCATGTATCCGATCTTCAAATATGCTTCGGAACCTCTCCGAAAAAAATACCTGCCAAAACTCGGTGCTGGAGAATTGATAGGCTGTTTCGGACTTACAGAGCCTGATCATGGATCAAATCCAAATGGGATGATAAGCCGTATCACTGACGATGGGGATGCTTACATCCTGAATGGGGCCAAAATGTGGATCACGAACAGCCCTGTATCTGACCTGGCTGTGGTTTGGGCTAAAGACGATGATGACCAGATCCGCGGAATGATCGTGGAGAGCGACTGGCCCGGATTTTCAGCTCCGGAGATTCATGGGAAATGGTCTTTGAGGGCTTCTATCACCGGGGAATTGGTTTTTGAAGATGTCAGGGTTCCAAAGACCCATATTTTTCAGGATGTTCGTGGTCTGAAAGGTCCGCTGGCGTGTCTGTCCAAGGCCCGCTATGGCATAGCATGGGGTGCCATCGGGGCAGCTTTGGATTGTTATGACAGCGCACTGCGCTATTCGAAAGAGAGAGAGCAATTTGGCAGGCCTATAGGTGGATTCCAACTAACGCAGAAAAAGCTGGCTGAAATGATCACTGAAATTACAAAGGCCCAGTTGCTGGCTTGGCGCCTCGGTACACTGGCTAATGTTGGAAAAGCAACTCCTGCACAGATATCAATGGCCAAGCGGAACAATGTCATTATGGCACTCGAAATAGCCCGTGAGGCGCGGCAGATTCATGGGGGCATGGGTATCACCAACGAATACCCGATCATGCGGCATATGATGAATCTCGAAACTGTACTGACCTATGAAGGGACGCATGACATCCATCTTCTGATCACAGGACAGGATATCACCGGTCTAAACGCATTTTCTTAATAAAAACATAAGGGTGCCGGAAATATGTAGATAGATACACCACTGTGGTCTAATAAAACGTTCAATGCATTGCCTTTAAGCCACATTTGAATTAATTTTTCACTATCAGATGATAAATTCAGACAGGCATATAATTATAAGCATGCATAACCTTCCATCTTTATTATCTTTTTTACTGTTTTCTTCATTCGCCCTTGTCACCAGCGGACAGGAGGTCATCACGCTTGAAAATCCTTCGTTCGAAGATATTCCAAGAGCAGGTGGACAATTCACAGCACCTATAAAAGGATGGCATGACTGTGGCCTGGCAAAATTTCCAAGTGAAACACCACCTGATATCCATCCTGTGCCAACGAGTGCCTGGGAAGTTTCTAAACCCGCCTATGACGGTGATACATACCTGGGTATGGTGGTGCGTTATAATGATACCTATGAATCTCTTTCACAGGCATTGTCATCGCCTGTTCAAGCCGGTGTGTGCTATACTTTTTCAGCATTTCTTTCCAGGTCTGATCAATATAAAAGCGGCACCACAAGATCAAACCAGCAGCTCGAAAACTTTGTAAGACCGGCAGTGCTCCAGATTTGGGGTGGAAATTCTTTTTGTGATAAAGCGGAATTATTAGGAGAATCTCCTGCTGTTGATAATCCGGATTGGAAATTATTCAAATTTTTATTTCATCCCCAGCAAACACATTCCTACATAACGATAGAGGCTTTTTATAAAACACCTATCCTGGAAGCATATAATGGCCATGTATTGGTGGACGGGCTTTCTAGCATTGTCCCTACGGATTGCCCATTGGTCCCACAGGATGTCGTCGGTGTAATGTATGATCTGCCTACAACGAAAATTGAATCCGGGAGTTCTTCAGGAGGTGCTCATAGTACATCCTCCACCCGAACTAAAACAGGTGGCGGATCTTCTAACCCGGATACCAAAACATCGTCAGTTCCCCCAAAGGTCTTTAAAGCAAACCTGCTTCCTGAGCTGGAACAAAGTAAGCTGTTCGTAGGGCAGAAGATCAGGCTTACACATCTTTATTTTAATGCAGATTCTATCAATCTTCTTCCGGATTCTTATAAAGTATTGGATGAACTTGCAGACTATCTGAAATCATTTCCAAAGACAACGATTGAAATAGGTGGTCACACCAATACAATTCCTTCTGAGGAATACTGCAATGCACTTTCTACTGCACGGGCAAAATCTGTGCAGGATTACCTCATCACTCAGGGAATTCCGGAAGGCCGGCTTAGCTACAAAGGATATGGCAAGCATGATCCTTTGATTCCTTATGATAAATATAACAAGGATGCGCGGTTGAAAAATCAGCGTGTAGAAATCAAGATCCTATCTCTTGGCTGATAAAGTGATTCACCGAAGCAGGGTGATGGCTAAAGAACTGGATATTTATTTTTATTTATATCTTTTTCTCCGTTATTTTAAATAGTCATCCCGTTGCGAAAATCAAACTTTCTCTTTTTAGCCTGTATCATTGGCATTTATATTTTTCTTCCTTCAATTTTAAGTGGACAGGGGAAAATTTATTTGAAAAATCCTTCATTTGAAGACAAGCCAAGAGCTGGAGGACAATATAGTCCGCCGATTAAGGATTGGTACGATTGCGGCCTTCAACGCTTCCCCGAAGAGACACCTCCTGATATTCACCCTGTTTCGAGCTATGCCTGGCAGGTAAGCCTGAAGCCTTACGATGGAAATACTTATTTAGGTTTAGTAGTGCGCTACAGTGCTACGTACGAATCAGTCTCCCAGAAATTAGATTATCCGATGGCAGTGGGTAAGTGCTATTCGATGTCAATTTTTCTGGCGCGATCAAATCAATATTTAAGCGGTACTCCGAGATCAAACACTACATTGGAAAATTTTACACAACCAGCTATTTTAAGAATATGGGGTGGAAATACATTTTGTGAACAAGTAGAATTGATGGCCGAATCAGAACCCGTAGTTAATACGGAATGGAAACAATATGACTTTCAATTTCATCCATCGAAGTATTATACGTATATCACGCTTGAAGCTTATTATACAGATTCAACAAAGGTAGCATACAATGGTCACGTTTTGGTGGACAATTGTTCGCCGATTACTGTTGTTGAATGTAAATAATCTCATTTTACTTTTTCGCTTTTCACTCCGATAGCATTCATGTCGTTCCAAAAACCAGGATAGGATTTTGAGACTACTTCAGGATCTCTGATGATGATCGGAAGCAGACAGGCCAGTGGAGCAAGTGACATGGCCATGCGGTGATCTTCATACGTATTGAATTTAGCTTTGTCTTTCCATCTCGCTTTACCAAAAAGTTTGCATGATATGTC
>JBDUDG010000111.1:0-9094 GCA_040003045.1 Saprospiraceae bacterium
ATAGAAATGAAATCTACTGTAAAGTTATAGCTTCATCGCCGTCTTATTATGATGAATGAAAATTATACGATCAGGGCTCCCGAAACACAGGCAGAATGGGATATAATTCCCGCATTGCTCCGGGATTATCACAGGGAATTCAATGATGACACCTGCTTTACATCCTTTGATGCTGAAATGGCTGATATCAGCGGTGTTTACTCATCTCCTGGAAGCCATCTTATCATAGCTGTTGAAAATAAAACTATGCAAATCGCAGGATGTGTTGCTATGCGATCTTTATCACCAGATATCGCTGAAATGAAACGATTATATGTTGTTCCTTCACATCGCGGAATTCAATTGGGGAAAAAATTGGCTGTTGGAATCATTAATTATGCGACAGAGAATAATTATAGCCGTATGTTGTTGGACACCATGCATACCATGTCTGCAGCGCAGGAATTATACCGGCTACTTGGATTTCATTTGATTGGTGCATACAATGATCAGGATCTTCTCAAAGTGGCTTGTTTTGAAAAAATGCTTAGCTAATTGTCTTCTGTGAAGGATAAAAATCAATTATTGACTAACCTGAGAAAGGCTGAAAAAATATCGCGGTCCGGTAAATTCAGAAAGCTGGTGAGATCGCCTCTTTTGTATCCTTTATTGATGGCATTTAATCGAATCGCATATCCTTTGGTCAAAAAGGGTTGGCCTGTGATCACAAATACATTTTTCAACAAACCATTTCGGACGATTTTGCCATCCGGTACCGATGTGGTTCTGAATGGTATCAAATCCCATGATTCAGAAATACGTTTGGCTGAATATTTGGTACTCGAATTGAAAGAAGGTGATACGTTTATTGATGTGGGTGCTCATTACGGATATTACTCACTGCTGGCGGCTTCCATTGTAGGAAAAAAAGGAAAAATTTTTAGCATTGAAGCATCCGGTTCTACTTACAAAATCCTCAAAAAAAATATTGAATATGATGAAAATATCGAGTCAACGAATATGGCGGCGGGGGATTCTACGGGGTCAATTACTTTTTATGAATACCCGGGACCTTATGCAGAATACAATACTACAGTGCAGGGTATTTATGTAAATCAACCCTGGTATCGATCAGTAAAGGAAACCATCAACACTGTTCAAATATTGGTGCTGGATGATTTGATAAAACAAAAAGGAATTGAAAATGCATTCATTAAAATTGATGCAGAAGGAGGAGAGGCTGCAGTTCTCCGGGGCCTTCAAAAATCATTGAAAGAAAAAAACTTAATCCTGGCCGTAGAATATCTTCTGACGTCGGGAGGAAGTTCACATCATCATGATGCCGTTGATATTCTTTATAGAGATCATTATAAAGGTCATGCGATATTGTCAGGCGGAGAATTAAAACCCATTGAAAATATCGATCGATATCTGGCAGAATCAGGATTATCCTCGGACAATATCATTTTTAAAAGGTAAATAGTCGAAAGGGTCTGTCCTTCCGCCTTTTTCTTACATTAGCGAACAAATAAACAATCTGCTATGTATTCTGCGTTTCTTCATTTTCACTCCGGTATGAGATGGGTGGTATTGATCCTGATTATTTTCAATGTTGTCAATGCTTATGGAGGCATGAGTAAAAACAGGATAGCAGGTCCATCTGACAAAAAACTCAGTTTGTTTGCTTTGATATCTACACATCTGCAGGTAGTACTTGGGTTAGCGCTTTATTCCATAAGTCCTAAAGTGCAATTTTCAACACAGACTATGGCGAATGGCGTATTACGCTTCTTTACCATGGAGCATACAGTAATGATGTTGATAGCTGTTATCCTTGTGACAATTGGCCACCGGAATGCCAAACTTGGTAATTTCAAAAAAGAATTCTGGTATTATTTTATTGCCCTGGTGATCATACTCGCTGCTATTCCCTGGCCTTTCAGAGCTATGCTTGGAGGAGGATGGTTTTAAGTTCGATGGAATAGTTTTTTAAACCTTTGGTTTTTCACCCCTGGTTTGTTCTTTACGCTATGCCTTTTATCTTCCTTTCACATGTTGAATCATTTGGTAAACGTATGGCATCAGCACTTTGGAACTGTCAGTCCTGAAGTAATAGTTCGTGCTCCGGGTCGGGTCAATATCATCGGTGAGCATACGGACTATAATGAAGGATGGGTTTTGCCTGGGGCCATGAGTCGCTCGGTTTTTATTCTCTTGTCAAAAAATATCACTAACTCACATCATTGGATTGCTCTTAATCTGAACGATGAATATTTTTCGGACAGATCAACTCTGATGCCATTGTGGGCAAAATATATTGACGGAACTATTCAACTTTATTTTCCTCAATGTGAAGGATTGAACATCCTCGTCGGTGGTGACTTGCCGGTTGGATCAGGCGTTTCTTCATCTTCATCTCTTGTCTGTGGATTGCTTTATGCATTACAAATCATTAAAGGCGAAAATGAATCAAGAGAAGCTCTGGCTCTTATTGGAAGCAGGGTGGAGAGGGAAATCATTGGTTTGCAGGGTGGAATTATGGATCAATTTGCGATTATGCTCAGCAAGGAGCACCATTTGATGATGCTGGATTGTCGCAGCACTGATTATACTTTTATCACAGCTGAATTGCCTGGTTGTATTTGGATACTGATCAATACAAAAGTCAAACATAAGTTGGTCGACAGTGATTACAATAATCGAGCAGAAGATTGCAAAAAAGGAGTAGCCCTAATCCAAAAAAAATATCCAGATGTAAAAAGCCTAAGAGATGTTACACCTGAAATGATAAGTGATGCAATGCTGCCAGAATTGCTGAAAAAAAGATGCCTCTTTGTACTTGAAGAAAATGTACGCGTGTTGAAGATGGTTGATGCATTGAATCATCATGATCCGGTTAAAGCAGGTCAGTTGTTAAACAAATCCCACAAAGGTCTTAGCCAGGAATATGAGGTAAGTTGCGATGAGTTGGATCATCTTGCTTCTTTCGCGAACGGATATGATGGTGTATACGGCGCAAGAATGATGGGAGGAGGATTTGGAGGATGTGTAATATGTCTTGTGAGTGAAGACATATCAGGTCGATTTTTAAAGGAATGCAATGATGCCTACTTAGCAAAGTTCGGATTTGAACCTGAAGTAATCCATTTTCATCTGGCTAATGGTGTAGAACAGGTGTTGCCGGAATGAATTCAGGTTTTCTGAAAAGTGTTATGTAATCAAAAGATCGATAAGCTCATCCATGATGGCATAATCTCTTATACCTGTTGTGGTTTCCTCTCCTCCACTAAAACAAATCCCTCCTTGATAATTTTCCTTCAATAAATATTCAATTTTTGGAACAGACCATTCTGATTGAAGAAAAATATTTGGATGATGAATAATTTCATCGTGTTGTAAAACAGATAGCAGATCAAAATTGAGGATAAAATAGTTGTTTGCCTGAACCGGAGAATCTATATTCGAATCCAAATCAAAAAATAATTGAATCTCGGCCGGTATAGTAAAGTCTTGAGCGCTTTGTAGAATTATTCCCTGTGCCCCAGCCTCAATGACCGTTTTCGCAATCAGCATTTCGTCAGGTTCATTGATTTCTGCAGCCAGTTTTACACCTTCCACCCAGTCCTTCAGGGTACGCCAGAGCATGAAAGACGCAGGATCGGTATTGAGTTCCAGACTCATCCAGTCCACACCCATGGCAGCAAAATAACGGGCATCCGTCAGGTGTCTTATCTTTCGTACCAGGATCAGATTCTTATTCATCAATCAGTTAAAATTAATGCAGTGAAAATAAACTATCATGAGCGAAAGTTTCGAGGAATCGATAATACACCTAACGGCCAGGTGAGTGATGAAACTCTATTTGAATATTCACAATTCGGATCTTTGCTTCGTGCGACTTATCAGGGAGGAAGTATTAAGCATGGAGAAATCATAGGCCTCGTTCAGGATGATTACAGTCTCGAATTTGTCTATCACCACATCGATTCCGATGACAAATTGAAAAGTGGTTATTGTAAAAGTATTCCGGAATTCCTTCCTGATGGTCGTATCAGACTACATGAAATATGGGAATGGACCTATGGCGGCGAAGGGAAGGGGAATTCTATTGTGGAGGAATGGTAATTATTGGAATGGTTATTATTCTATTTTTATCTGATCCGGTGAGCTAATCACGATCTCCGGTCTGTTTTTATATATTTTGACAACGCCCGTGAGACATATTTTTTTACCCTTTAAATATTCAGCCGGCACATAGTTGAATTTCGGAAGATCAGTTTCAAAAATCACCGCGGTGAACATTTGATTTGGATAGGCAGAACCAAAATTCAAATAAGTGATCTTCATATCAGAGGTAGTGATGTGTGTATCCGCTACTTTTTCGCATACGACCACCTTTTTTCCTTCATAATATTTTATGCTGTCTCCGGGTACCGTCTGTGCAAAAACAGTTGCGATCGTAAATAAAAGTGAAAGCAATAGGAAAGATTTTTTCATTTTGAAATTTCTTTATCGTGAGATTATTTTTGTAAATACTACTAGTTGACTATCCTGATCTGATTTTCTTTCTCCACGGCGATCTCAACAGCACCATCAAACACTTTTACTTCGCCTGTGATACATACTTTCTTTCTCTCGAGCTTTTCGGCTGGAACATAGCTGAAGTTTTGGAGATCTTCCTGGTATATCACCACCGTAAACAATTGGTTAGGATATTCAGGACCAAAATTCAGGAATGTCGTTTTCTTATCTCCTTTCGTCATAAATGTACTTGAAACTTTGGAGCAGACCGTAATCGTTTTGCCTTCGAAAAACTTAATACTGTCGGTAGATACCGTTTGCTGGCCATACAAAGTGCCCAATCCGATGGCCACAAACAGAAAAATAATTAATGTCTTCATTTCCCTTCTTTTAAACATTACTAACAATGTTAATTTGGTGTTTATTGTAAATAGCATGATGCCAAACGATACGTCATTGTAATAAATGAGGTTATGTACTTTTTTCTAACTCTTAAACAAACAAATCGAAGGCTAAGTTGCTATACTTCGACTTGCATACACACATCCATACTTCTACATGCTCAAACGCATCCTTAACACATGCTTTAAACAAAAATTTCCTTTGATTCGGATTTCCAACACAAGAGAAAATCAATGCAAAAATGGGTTAAACATTTTCTCATACCCTATCGTCGTCTTTGGCCCATGACCCGGATATACGATGGTGTTGTCAGGCAATGTGAACAACTCTTTCCTTATGCTTTTTATCAAAGTGTCATGATCACCACCAGGCAGATCTGTCCTGCCAATGCTTTCATAAAATAACACATCTCCACCGATCACCCATCCTTCTTCCGCATTGTAGAAACAAATACTCGCTGGAGAATGGCCGGGCGTAAACAAGATCTTCAACCTGATGCCATCCAGAATTAGTTCTTCACCTTCTTCCAAAAAACGCGAGGGCTCCGGTGAGATTTCATAAGGTACTCCATACATTCCTGCTACTACTGGACCAGCCTTTAAAACGGGCAATTCACCCTCATGAATTTCAAGGCCCAGATTATATTTTTCAGCCACCATACTATTCCCAAGGATATGATCTATATGACAGTGCGTGTTCAATAAACGAACAGGTTTCAATCCCAGGTCACTAATCACCCTGACCAATTCCTTTTTCTCCATTTCATCAGAGCAACCCGGATCGATTATAATGCAGTTACCTTCCTCACTACCAATGATATAGGTGTTTTCCTCAAAGGGATTGAATGTCTGAAAATGTACGGTTAGCCCCATGTCTGTGTTAAAATACGGGACAAAGATCGGGATTTAAAATCAGGGCTTTTTCTGCCAGTTTTGCCTGATGGGATATCTGGCTTGAACCATCTTATAAAATACCCTATCTTTTACATCCTTTTTGGCGTTATTATGAAGTTCATGGGCAGGTTCTTCTTTGTGGCACTCTTTCTCGGAAGCCTTTGCATATATGCAGAGGCCCAAAATGTCAATACTGAATTCGGCAAGAACCGGGTCCAGTACCACGACGATTTTGACCAATGGAATATGTATGAGACGGAGAATTTTGTGACCTACTGGTATGGAAAAGGCCGTGAAATCGCGCACACTGTCGTCCAGATGGCAGAGCTGGATAATCCTTCGATCCAAAACGTCCTCGAGCATAAGATGAATGACAAAATCGAGCTCATCGTGTATCTCGATCTCACCGACATGAAGCAGAGCAACCTCGGCATCGGCGAGCAATTCATCAGCCAGGGCGGCATTACGAAAGTGGTGGATAACAAGGTTTTTCTTTACTTCAATGGTGACCACAATGCATTACGAAAATCATTGCGCGAAGGCATCGCATCAGTCTACATCAATTCGATGCTCCATGGTAACAATCTGCAGGAGATCGTCCAGAATGCAGTTTTGCTCAATTTGCCAGACTGGTTTCAGGAAGGACTGGTTTCATACATGGGAGAAGAGTGGAGTCCTACGATTGACAGTCGTCTGAAGGATTATTTCACCTCTCCGAAAAAACACAAAAAAGATTTTGTCCGTCTTGCCAAAACAGATCCTCGTCTTGCCGGACATTCGATGTGGAATTTTTTAGCCAACTATTATGGACGCGCTTCGATATCAAATATTCTTTATCTCACCCGTATCAATCGCAGCCTTGAGAACGGTTTGCTCTATGTGCTCGGAATCGATTCCAAGGAACTGAACAGGCAGTGGCTCGATTATTATGAGAAAAAATATAATACCCGCCAGGATCAACAAAGCACTTTCAGCAACGACCTTAATCTGTCAAAACAAAAATTAAATGTGCCGATCGGTCGCATGCGTCTAAGCCCCCATGGAAATCAGCTGGCATATTCTCTCAATGATCATGGGCGTGTCAGAGTGATCCTTTACGATATGCACACAGGCGAAAAGAAAATGTTGTTTCGCTACGGTGTGCGCAACTATGAGCAGGAGGCAGATCCGAATTATCCAACTCTTGCCTGGAAAAAAGAAGGAGGAGAACTCAGTCTGATCTACGAAAGGAAAGATGTCATCTATCTGAAGACTTTCGATTTTGATTCCGACAAAGTAGTAACTGACAAAATCAGTCCTGAATATCAGCGCATCTATGATGTGGATTATTGGTCACCTGATACCTTAATGTTTGCAGCATCTACAGACGGGTTATCTGATCTTTATTTTTATGTTCCTTCGACACGGGAAAGCATACGATTGACAGAGGATTTTTATGATGATCTTGATGCAACTGTCGTAAAATTCCATGACAAGCGTTATGTTCTTTTTTCTTCCAATCGTCCCGATGAAGTTCTTGGAAAAATGGAATTGGATTCCATTCTGCCGATCGGTCCTTTCGATTTGTATTTGCTTTCAACAGAAGTTGGGAAAAAATCACTCCGAAAGCTGACTTATACCAAGGATGAAAGCGAGCGACAAGCCCGTGTATCCGGTGATGATAAGATCATCTGTCTTACCGATAAAAATGGCAGATGGCAACGCATGCAGGTCAGCAGGATATTCGATGATCCTCCGGTCAATACGATCATGACCCGGTATGACAGGGACATCCTTCAGCATGAATATGTTCCTAATTCTCCGGTCGTCATTGACTGGTTAGAGAAATACAATTTGCCATATTTCCAGACCAGCCTCATTGATTCCATGCAGATTTTTTATGGCTCCTTTTCGGATGCACCGTCTTTACTGTTGAGGGATCCTACCCAAAATTCCACAAAAGAGCAGAATCATGAAGACGAGGTAATTGATCCCGGATTTCTTTTTCAAACAAAATTTTCTCAGCCTGCAATATCGAAAACTACTACCATAAAAGTTATCAAGCCGCTGCCTGAAGATGTTCCTGTCAATGTGGATACGGTGATGAATGTAGACGTAGCGGATTGGATCAGACCAACAAGTGCGAAGGGCGTAGGTTACAAACCGGGAGAGCTTGTTCCATTTGTGAAATCAAGGGTCATAGCATCGCGTCTCAAATTCAAGTTGGATTATCTTAATACAACAATGGACAATGACCTTCTTTTCGGAGGTCTTGACAGCTATGCAGGAACAAAACGCGAATTTGAACCATCGCCTTTAGGCCTGCTGCTTAAAGGAAGCGTAAAAGACCTTCTGGAAGATTACATCATCACAGGAGGTGCAAGATTTCCAACTACATTCAATGGCTCTGAATATTTTCTTGTTTTTGACAATCGCAAACGACGTATCGACAAGGAATATGCTCTCTACCGAAAATCTCTGATCACACCTGATCCTACTGAAGCAAATTCTCTTCATCGCAATCAATACGTGACTGCCCTTGGATTGATTAAATATTCTTACCCTTTCGATGTATATAACAGTGTCCGGCTGACCGCTACTTTTCGCAATGATCGTGTGATCACACTTGCCACGGATGCGAACACTCTTGCAAAAAAAACTGATGATGCTCAACGGCTGGGTTTAAAGCTTGAATGGGTGTATGACAATACACGGGTTCTTGACATCAACAGCCGTTTAGGGACACGCGCGAAAGCATGGATAGAGGTTGTAAAACGATTTGATCTCAACCTGTTTGAATCAGGTCCCAAACTGCAATTCAATAAAGGGTTTATGACAGTACTGGGATTTGATGCCAGGCACTATGTTTCACTTGACAGAAGAAGCATTCTTGCGTTCCGTTTTACCGGCGCTACTTCAATTGGATCGGAAAGGATCCTGTATTATCTGGGTGGTGTGGAGAATTGGTTGTTCCCATCATTTGATCAGGGCGTGAGTGTGCCGGATAATATATCATTCGCATACACTGGGCTTGCAGCCAATATGCGGGGCTTCAGGTATAATGCCCGGAATGGAAGCAGTGTAGCACTGACGAATACTGAGTTAAGAATTCCTATACTACAATATCTCTCACGTCAAAAGATCAGGTCTTCTTTCCTTCGTAATATTCAGGTGGTAGGATTCCTGGATGCGGGGACAGCATGGCATGGACCTAATCCATTCAGCCCTGAAAACCCATTAAACACAGTCGTCCTGACGAATCCACCTACTGTCGAAGTGACGATCAATTATTATCGGAATCCACTGATCATCGGCTATGG
>JBDUDG010000112.1:0-9052 GCA_040003045.1 Saprospiraceae bacterium
TTGATCTCACTTTGCATCTCATATTCCCAGCGCTTGAATTGTTTCCAGCCTCTTGCTTTTTTCTTTACACCGTTGACATAATAATATCCCTTTTGAAGATGATACGGAGCCCAATAATCTTCAAATGCATTTTTGTAATCAAAAAAAGTCAATTCTCTTTTTGATTTTTCAGCAGGTAAATTTTTAAGCCATGGCTGAGCAGACAATACAGAAAAGAAGAGCGCGAAGAAAGTAAAAGCGTAGAATTTTTTCATTATATCAACTTAATAAATATGGGGATCACGGTTTAATCAATCTGCCATAATAAGTTTGAAATGGTTCTCCGGAAGGTATTATCTGGTATGAATAGATTCCTGCCGGAACAGATGACATTTCAATTTGGCCGATTTCGGTTGGGGTGGTCTCTGCATTAATCAGACGACCCATCGCATCAAAGATAGTAAGGCTGAAGCCATTACTTCGGGGAAAATGAATGTTGAGCTGATCTTCAAACGGATTTGGATAAATAGTATATAATTGCTGAGAAGGCTCATGGACACCAGTGGAAAGTGAATCTATGATCGTAAGTTCAATCTGATCATATTCGACGTCGCAAAGACAAAAATCTCCGATACCAGCACTCAATACAACACCCACTGTATCTGATAACTGAGTTGTAATGGTATCCAACAATATGTATTGGGTCCAGGGTTGACTGAAATCAGTCAGTAAATTGTAATCTGTGAAATTGCGGTTAGTCATCGGACCCAGGTAAACTTCACCCTCAAAATGTTCTGTATTCATCCAGAATTTGAGCTGATAAATGTACGTGCCTGAGTGACCTGAAATATAGGTGATGGCAGACGCTGATTCAGGAAAACTGCCACGCACTTCTACGCCCCATTTACCTGTGGTAGTGTCAGGTGTAGTGGCTTTGATAATCCTCGTACCACATAAGCCAAATGAATCACATTGATCTTTAAATTCATCGCCGCATACCGTATACCAGTAATCGCAAAAGGGTTTTCCATTTCGCTCAAAACTGGGATTGATGATAAGGTTCTGGCTCCTTGAAGAAATATTCCATAGTAACAGAATACCAAAAAAAATAAATCTTTTCATGATTAGTTGAAGTTGTATATATCTAATCCACTATCATCTTTCCTATCTGTTTGCCATAGTAATTCGAAATGGTATAAAAATACAGTCCCGGTAAAGATAACTCGAAGTCAAACTCTTTTTGTCCGGATGGAAGAGAAATATGATTTATAATTCGGCCCTCCGGATCATACAGGTAAAATTCGTTTTTGCAATCTTCTCTCAGACCTTTGAAATGAAAATGTCCATTTCCCGGATTCGGATAACAAACAATTTGATTAGCATCATTGAATTGATGAACAGCTGTAGTGGTCTCGCACAAACCTGGTAAATTAGCATCGAGCCAGTTTAGCCTAAGATTGATCCAGTGTTTTAGGGTATCAAGCTCTGCAGGATAAGTAGTCGCCACTGCAAGCACTTCCGGAGCTGGTCCACTGAAACCAAGTACCGGCCACTTCTTGAAATGTCTTACCTGTGCATTCCTCACTTCATACCCCATGCTGTCGATATAGTGAAATATATAATTCGTGTCAAATATCGTTTGACGATATTCTTCATAAGTACATTTAAGTTCATTGATAAATGCAGTGTCCTGCAATAAACGGATATACCAGCCGCACGAATAATTGTCAGTATTGCAATCATTGACGAGATGTGCCCAGCCAGAGCCATCAATCTGATCGAAGGAAGAACAGCCCTGAATATTTTTCCATGCCCAGTCGAAATCCCAGACCGGACCTGCCATCATTTTACCACCTTTTGAATACCGGTCTTTGTGAAAAAATACACTTTTCTTGAAGCCATCATTATTGCGCGCAAGTTCATTCAATAGAAAATAATCAATAAAAGATTTGACATCAAGATATTTTCGATACCCGGTCAATGTGTCTGTAAAATCATTGCTGTACAAAGCCGTTTCAAGACTGTCGACAAAGGAAGCTATATAATTTTTTTGTTCAGGAAGGATCGCATTTGGCTTGGGATACTCATATACAAAATGAACATCAAATCCGGGGTGATCAATTGGAGAATAATTGGATTGGAAACTCGTGGATTCAGTCCAATAATTTTGTTGCAGAATGTATCCACCTGTAACCTTGTCTCCATTGACGTCTGTGGAATCCAATTTTGCAATATTGACCCTGTTTTTATCCCGCTTGATTTTTTCACAGAAGACATATATCCCTTTGTATATACTGTCTACTGTCACTTCGCAGAGTTGTGTACGAGGACAATACTCACCCATGTCCCGAGACAATCTAAAACTTAAGGTATTCCTGATCAGTGAACGATCATTGTAATTTGATGTCAGTATCCAATCACTTTCTTCAGGCATTCCAAGCAAGGAGACATCGTTATTGCCACCGGCAGCTGTACGTGTTTCAAGACCATAAGGCCGTTGTGGATATCCGGATGAGGATGCACCTCTTATTTCGATTCCGATATGACCATTGTATACATTTGCACTGTCTGTAAGATGGGTCACGGTGCCGGGCCCATTATACCTGATCTCCATTCGAGCATCTACTTTTGTGTCATTGACGATGGTATGTCCCAGTGTGTGAATACTGATAAGGGGCAATTCTGAACTATCCACAACTATAAAACCGAGATCTTTCACGCAAAGCCTGAAGCTTCCTGTCCCTCCTCCATATCCGAACACCTGGATATAGAGATCCTGTTCAGGTGCCAGCTCATTCAAAAGCAAGAAAGAATACGCATCAAGACCTGAATCATCGTCACATCCGAGTAATCGTAGTCCGGTACAGGACGTATTGCTCCATACTGCAATACCTGTGTCATGTAATGTGCCTGTGTCGGTTGCAAAACTTAAATTTCCGGATGGAGGCACCTTCATCACAAACCATATATCACCGCCCTTAAATTCAGCACAACCTGGACTTATACCTGATGTATTCATCATGCTGTTATCGACAAATATGCATTGACCTGTATCAATTACAAATGCATTGCAAGGATTACTTCCCGGAATCTCAATGGAAGAACAATTTGCAGTATCTGCATACACGAGTCCAACAGTCGGATTGGGACCTCCTTTCGTCACAAGATTATAGGAAGGATCATATAATTCGTATGTATTCTCATTTTCATAATCACCAGCAGTGTAAATGAATTTTATACTATCCCCCTGGCAAACACCAAATGTCCCGCTGCTGCCATATCCGGTTGCATAAAAATTTCCCTGGAAATTATTATTCACAAACACCTGAAGAAAACCTCCATTCCATCCATCTCCATACGCATCATGCATACTCAATGTGTAGGTACAGCATTGCGAGTGACCTGTATTTGAGAATGAAAAAAGGAAAAGGAATAAATGAATTAGAATACTAATTCTAAAGAAGATTATGTAAGAGAATTTCTTCATAGAAATAAAGAATTGGGGAAGGTGTAATTGGTTAATATGTAATGACAGAGTGCCGATCTAATTCACATTTGACAATCCGAATCCAAATTTGCAGAGCAGGTCTTTAGCCTTGTCTCTTCATACTGATGTGCTTTTGGTGTCTTAAATGATTCACTTGAGAGAACTAATCACAATGTAATCAGTTCCTTCACCATCACATCTACTTCGACTATTTTTTAGCTATCCAGATCTCGGGATCGAGTTTGTTTTTGTCCTGCCATATCTCAAGGTGCAATTCAGGATCTTCTTTCGCAAGGTACCCCAGCAGCTGTCCTGTGGTGACATTATCACCTTTTTTGACCGAGACATCCACGATCTTACTATACACCGTAAAATAAAGACCATGACGTACCATCACCATATAATCATACCCCGGAATCCTGGTCACAGAAGCCACTGTTCCATTAAACAAACTCTTCACTCCTGCCCCTGATTCGGCCTCTATGTCGATCCCATTGTTCTGCACCATGATGCCTTTTAGCACGGGATGAGGATGGTTGCCAAATCTTGCAGTGATCATCCCTTTACCCACCGGCCAAGGGAGTTTTCCCTGATTGGAAGCAAATTTATCACTGAGAGCTTTGGTCTCCGGTGCTTTCGCAAGACCGGATGTATTCATTTTCTTTCCTTCCTCACTGATGAGTCGCGCGATCTCATCATCCAGCTTTTTCTTTTTAGCCAGTGTGCCGGCCAACTGATTTTTTAATTTTTTCTCCTCACGTCCTAATTGCCCCACTAAAGCTTCCTGCGTTTTTTGTTCTGCCTGTACCTGTTTCCGTTGCTGCTCTTCTTCATTGAAGAGCTGTGTCTTTTCTTTTTTATTTTCTTCGATGATGGTGATCAACTCCTGGTGTTTTTCTTTTTTTGCAGCCAGTTCTTTTAATTGCTGAGCAATAAAATTCTTGTATTGCTTCAGATAAACCCATCTTGTCAAAGCTTGTGAGATTGATTGTGCGCTGAGCAGAAATATCCAGTCCGGCTGAAGTTGGCTTCGCACATACGACATGCGCAATGCATGATTGAGTCGCTCTTCGTACAGCGTAATGGAATTAGCAGCTACATTTTTATTCTGCTCCTGGACGGCAGCATCTTTTTTGAGACGGTCCAGCTCTTTATTGATTGAAAAAAGCAATTCCTGTCTTTCGCTGATCTGGACATTGAGTGCTTTTAACTGACTCAGCGATTTCGTTTTATTTTTTTGGGTCTTTTCAAGGATATCTGATGTCGACTTTATCTGGCTTTCCAATGCTTTGCGCTGCGCCTCGAGATCTTCCCTGTTCTTCTGTCCGAAAGAAATAAATGTCATTAACAGAAAAGCAATCATTGCCCCTCCTTTTAAAGACATATTATATTTTTTCATAATTCGAAGGTACGGAAAAAGGGAATTCCTGGGCAACATCTATTGTAATCGACGAATAATCAAGGTCAAAAACACTTGATTCGCCACCATTGTCCAGGGTATTGGCACGATGAAAAGGAAACATCTGGCTTGTATTTGTTGCCCTGTAATCGCCATATCCTGCCTCCCACTGATGTTGAAAGGAATCAATTACGAGCGATCTCGCCAATGCAGAAGAAACATCCAGCCAGTAACTGGCATTGACACCCGTGGCGGATTCAACATACAGCGAGTGATCATCCTGTAATTTTGATTGCCTGATATTGTCCGGAATATAGGCACCACCTGTGAAAACCTTTGAAAACATATTGAAGTCTACAGGAAGGTTATATTTTTTGAAAAAATCAGCAGTATTATAAATTGAATAAGAACGTTCAAGTCGGTTTATAAAAAATGCTGAATCAGGTGTCACCAGCATTCGCCCAATTTCAAAGCCAAATTTTTGGATCACCACCCAAATAATACTGTCATGCAGGATACGCACTTTCATTTTAGCAGAATAACGGTTTCCTTCCCAATCGATCGTTCCATTTCCTTCTCCACTGAACCAGGTGTAAGGAGTCTGTGTAGCCTGCACTAAGTCAAGCATGGTAGATGCTTCGGTCACTCCATTCAGGATGGATGGACCTTTATCATTAACTAATTTTTTGGTGGTATTGCAGGATGAAAGAAGAACTGAAGAGAGCAGGAGACAATAAAGAATAATATTTTTCATAGAAATCATTAACCCGGGTTCCGGCAGTCTTACCATTAAAAATGATGATGGTTTATCATTGTCCTTTGTGATCAGCTAATTTTTTTTTGAGATCCGCATCAGGATACCCCCCTTCAAGTGCTTTCTGCCACATGGCAACAGCTTTATTGGCATCACCCGATACGATGTAAATGTCCCCGGCGAGATTGTATCCATATGGATCTGTTCCTTTCTCAACAGCGATATCTATGGATTGTTTGGCCTTATCATATTTCTTCTGGTTATAGTATACTTCAGCTATCCACTGTTGCACAGTAGCAGAAGTATTTCCACCTGCCATCACTTTGTCAGCCATGGCGATAGCTCTGTCACTTTGCTCAATACGCTTGCTGAGTACTAAGCTGTATTGAGAAAGTGTTTCATCACTTTTAGGATTAAGACTTAAAGCAGTTTCAAAAGCCTGATATGATTTATCTGCCTGTCCAAGTTCATCGTATACCATCCCAAGCACATTGTAAACACTGATCTTCTGGCTTACATTTTTTCCTGTCATGATCATCGACTGGTTGAGCATGTCAAGTGCATTGTCGTATCGCCTGTTTTTATATTCACTGAATCCAAGGGCATAATAAAGAAAACCTTTATTTGGAAACAGCTCAATCGCTTTGTTGGCCTGCACGATCACCTCATCATAAGAATAAGTATCAATCAGCAAGCTGATCATCTGCTCCCAAACGGGGTACACATTTCCATTAAGGCCGGTGGCGGAGATGTATGATTGCACGGCATTTTTCTTTTGTCCCATGATCGCCTGCACATCTCCTTTTATTGCAAAAGCCTTGGCTTCTTTCGGATGAGTCGTGATGAGTTTGTCGATGACATTCAGCAAAGCCTGACCCAGTTCATTTTCTTTTTTTTCTGAATATTCCATGACGTATGGAATGAGCTCCTGGATCTTTATATCAATGTTGAGTGATGGATTGCTCATGATGGATGAGATCGATTCGAGATAGGCAGCTTTATTCCCATCTTGTTTTTCTACACCTGCAAGAGCAAGACGTGCCCTTGAGTCAGACGGATCGATCGCAAGTACTTGTTTATAATATACAAGTGCTTTGTCATCCATCCCTTTTGTCTTGCAATACGAAGCTGCGAGAAATTTATATTCAATGTTGCTCGGAAATGCAGTGATCAATTTGTCGATGGCTTTAAGCGCATCTTCTTTTCTGCCCAGCGAATCCAATGCTTCAAAACGGCTACGTGTTATAGTTTCAGTGACACCAGTCAGTGTCTCAAATTTATCCAAAACACCCAGCAATCTTTCACGCTCATTCGTTTTTTTGCAAAAATTGATCAACATGGCATAATAATGTGGCCTTTCCGGTTTCAAATTGATCAACTTATCGTACACATCCATGGCGGAATAGAGGTCACCCGTTTTTTCATCAATATCGGCTTCCATGAGTAGATACCATTCGTTGTCAGGTTCGATCCTGATGGCTTTCCTGACATAGCTGATAGCATCAGAATATTTGCCCTGAGCAGCCATGGTTCGGCTGAGTTCATAACAGGCCACGCCGTTCTGCGGATCGGTCATAAGGATGGACTTATAGTCAGCCTCTGCCTTATCCCAGTCGCCTAGAAGTGCGTAATTCTTGCCTTCGATGAGTTTCTTCTCAATCGTGACCTGTTCTTCTGAAGGCCTGACCTTCTGGGCATAGAGATCCGGACCGGCGAAAATGCCTGCGACAAGAACTAAGAGAAGACAAACCAACCTGATAATAAGGGAATTAATGTTCTGCACGAAGGCGTATTGATGATCAGCTATTAAAACGTAAAAATAGGAATTTAGGTATGACTGGATATTAAACCTGAAGACGTGTGATTAATCATGATAAACCAGCGGAGAAGTGATAATCCAGCGGAGACGTGATAAACCGGTAGAAACGCGATTAATTGCGTCTCTACTGGTTTATCACGTCTCTACATCTTTAAAATCACTTGGCCACTCAATCCACCAATGTCAGTTTCAGCATATTCGTCCGATACCTTTTATGCATTGGCATACTGCCGGTATTGATTACAATATCTCCTTTTTTTACTTTCCCCGCTTTCAATAAAATATCAACTACATCATAGATCGTCTCATCTGTTGATGAAAATCGATCATAGAAAAATGTCTGCACACCCCAGACAAGATTCAGCGTATTGAGCATTCCGATCTGATCCGAAAAAACAAACACTTTACTATCGATTGGTCGATATGAAGTAATCTTAAATGCAGTGAATCCTGAAGTTGTCATTCCGATGATCGCTTTCGCGTTGACATCCTGGGCCATTCGGGCAGCATGATAGCAAACCGTGTCTGACCAAAATGTTTTTGATTTTGGCGAAGGACTAGCATGTTGGATGCTGGGAGAATAATGTTTCTCAGCTTCAAAAATGATCTTGTTCATTGCATGCACGACCTTCACCGGATGAGCACCAACTGAAGTTTCAGCACTGAGCATCACTGCATCAGCACCATCGAGTACGGCATTGGCTACATCTGTGATCTCAGCACGGGTTGGACTTGGATTGATAATCATGGAGTCCATCAATTGAGTAGCTACTATCACAGGTCTTGCTCTTGCGATGCACAGCCTGATAATCTCTTTTTGAAGCGTTGGCAACTTCTCCATCGCCATTTCTACTCCGAGATCACCTCTCGCGATCATCACACCATTCGCCTGTTTGATGATGTCCTTGATATTTTTAACCGCTTCCGGTTTTTCAATTTTCGCAATGGTTTTTGCCTGGTGATTAGCTGCTTCGATCAGATCCGCAAGTTCTTTGACATCTTCAGCCTTTCTGACAAATGAAAGAGCTATCCAGTTGACCGGTTGCGTGAGGATAAATCGCAGGTCTTCCAGATCTTTGGGTGTAAGACAAGGAATGGATAATTTTGTGTCGGGCAGGTTGACTCCTTTTCTGGAAGATAATTTTCCACCATAAATGACTTTCAGGCGAACCTCTTTATCACCATCAGTTGTGATGACCTCTAACATTAATTTTCCATCGTCAAGCAGGATCCGTTCTCCGGGTCTGACTTCTTTCGGAAAACTATCCAGGGAAATATGGACTCGTTCGGCTGTTCCGGGGGTTGGATCCGTGGTGAAAACGATCTCTCTTCCGTTGATCAGGAGGACTTCTTTGTCTTCAATTCCTCCTATTCGGATCTTTGGACCCTGGAGGTCAGCCATGATGCCGAGGTGAAATTTATATTTCTCATTGATCGCTGTGATATGCCTGATGACATCCAGGTGCTCCTCATGGGTGCCGTGTGAAAAGTTGAGTCGGAAGACATCTACCCCTGCTTTTGCCAGGTCAAGAAGCACATTATATGATGAACAGGCCGGTCCTACGGTGGCCACAATTTTTGTATTCTGATTTGCTGATTTTGGCATACTTTGGT
>JBDUDG010000441.1:0-2704 GCA_040003045.1 Saprospiraceae bacterium
TTAACTTACAATTCGGGAATTTATTCTTTCACTCTTAATCACAAAGTATGTATATCACTTTTGAAGAATTGCGAAGAATTAAACACGCCTTACCTACAGGCAGTGTAAAGAGAATAGCAGATGAGCTCCATCTTGAAGAACAAACGGTCAGGAATTATTTTGGAGCAAAAAAATATGAAAATGGCCAAATCGTATCTCAACATATACAACCGGGACCCGATGGCGGAATAGTGAGTCTCGAAGATGATACGATCCTGGCCCTTGCAAGGAAGATCATCGAGGAGTCCACACACGATACGATGATTCAGAATTAAAAAGGTGACACTGGTATAAGTGTCACCTTTTTTTTATTCATCCCATTTGATTTAATCAGGGACACTTCTGTTTTTGAATAATATTTTTATTCGCCTTTTTTAGGTTGTATTCCTGTAAGATCAAGGTATTCCTGCGAATGCTTGTTGATTGTTTCATACACATTCATCCTGGCAATTTCCGATGCTGCAATTCCGATGTGAAAATGCAGTAGCGATCGCACAGGAATTTCATCTTTCGGAAAGGAATAAAGATTAAGCCTGTTTCGACAGTAATATGAATTTGTATTGGCAGCTTCAATCCAGTGAAAAGCATCGATGTAGGGCACGACTATGCACAAATCACCATTGCTGTTCAATTTATTCACAAGAACTTTGATCCACTCACTTGCAGAATTTTCAGCATGCTTGGCTTTTGCATTTACTTCATTGCTTGATTCCATTTTTTGATGATAAAATGGTGGGTTGCACACGATCAGATCATACTGCCACGTTATCTGATTTATTTTCTGAAATATATCCAGCTGTTCGGCTGATAAATGATCACGCCATTTCGAATTCCTGAAATTAATGGAAGCCAGTTCAATTGCAGCATTATCCATATCTATCGCTGCTATTTTCGATTCAGGAAAATAATGAGCCATCATTAATGCAAGCACACCAGTCCCTGTTCCAACATCTAAAATGTTCAAAGGATGGCTCACCACTTTCGCAACCCATCCGCCAAGACTTAGGGCATCAGTACCGATTTTAAAAACATCCGTTCGCTGAATGATCCGAATATCTTTCCACATAAAGATCTCATCATGCTCAGCAGCGCCCTTCAAGATCAGTATTGTTATTTATCAGGATTTCCTGTGTAAGATATTTTGAGGGCTTCACTCGTTTTCATATTGGATTCAAGCTTCACTTGTTGCGTAGTCGATCCGTCATAAACTGATATAGCGGCGGTATTCGGTGGTACCATTCCCTCATTCTGCGCATAGAGTATGAGATCTTCTGCAAAACCGGATAGTACTGCCTGGACCACAAACTTATCACCGGTTAGCTGATAATTAGTAAGCAACCAATCGTCACCAAGCTTCAATGAGATGATATCACCATCGATCGTATTATAATCCCACACACTAATGGCCAGCTTGCGGCCTTTTACTTCAATAGTCCCCTTCTCTTTTACAAAAACAGAATCTGTTATAATCCCCTTAGGTGGTCCTTCCAGTTCCTTGGTCGACCACGACAACAAATCCTGATAAGAATGCTGATCAGATGTTGCTGCAGTAAATCCAAGCCAGCCCGTATGATCAGGACTGTTTATTTTTTCTGCTACATCAAGCTTGACAGATAGTATTGGAAATAAATAAGAGTCCAGATAAACCTGTAATCTGCCGTCCTTATAAATGATGCGCGTGAAGTGTGATGATCCGTCCGTGATTTCAGGGATCTCATGAACAGTAGCATACTTTCGGTACGTTTTTGTTTCAGGATTGTAAAAAGATAAGTTGACATGATTTCTGCTTCCTTCATTGTCATCCTTTGTATCAAATTCCAGAGCAACACCATATGGAATCCCTTTATACCCAATATCATCTCCCGTCCCGCCTGTAATATTCGGAGATTGTGCCTGGATGACAAATGCAAATCCATCTCCCGGTAATTCTTTAGAAGAATCACTCGAAATAAGGAAAGTAAATTCAGTTTCAAACCCTTCTGTAAAATCTATTTTCTTGGCAGCATACCAACAAGCACCTGTCTGCATGGGTTTGTCAGTAGTAAGCCGCAGCCTCTCTCCTACTATCGCTGCAGAACCATCCAGATTGACATTTCCACTGAAAGCTTTGAAGTCATTGATCTGGAACATGTACTTCTGCGCTTCAGCTTTTGAGAAAATCAGAAGACAAATAAGAAAGATCGCGCCTTTCAAAAAAAACTTACCAGGAAAAGACTTTCTTATACAAAGGGTACCGGAGAGACGCATAGGTCGGGGCATCGAAGCTATATCAAATGAAAAAAAATCATCATACAAAAATAGCAAAGGGAATCCGAAACATGTGTTATCCTTTACCTAATTGACAATTCATTGGGTATACCTCCCCTGCAACGATTTTCAAAAGCAGAAGGCAAAAAAGTCTCCAGGCTACTGAACATTAGGAAAAGTAAGAGAAATGCGGTTCGAAGTATGAAGGGCCAATGCGTAAAAAAAAAGAGCTCAAAACACGCCATTTAATTTTGCGGTTTTGAGCTCCAGGTAGCCCCTACGGGAATCGAACCCGTCTTTACAGAATGAAAATCTGCCGTCCTAACCGATAGACGAAGGGGCCGTCTGATAGGATGCTTTTTCAAAAGCAGGGTCAAAATTAGGATTTTTTAAAACTTGTTTGCAAATATTTTGAATC
>JBDUDG010000442.1:0-2700 GCA_040003045.1 Saprospiraceae bacterium
CCTCATATTGTCCATATCCATTTTTATGAAGTATGGATTGCAGCATCGAATATTGTCTGTTGCCCTGTTCATCAGCCGGAGCATGCACCTTCCCGACTTCGATTTGATGCGTCAATGCAGTTCCTTTTTCAACAGTTAGCGCATAACTTGAGATATGCGGAATTCTACTTGCGATTAAAGTATTGATATTTTCTATCCATTCTTCATCCGATAATCCATAGCCGCCGTAGATCAGGTCAGCTGTTATATTTTCAAAACCGGCTTCCTGTGCCAATTGGATAGCTTGCCTCGCTTGAATGGAGGTGTGACTTCTGTTCCACGCTTTCAGCAATTCTTCCTGAAAAGCCTGAATTCCAATGCTTAACCTGTTGACTCCTGAGTTTTTCCATGCAAGTAGCACCTCAGGATTTATATCATCAGGATTTGCTTCAAGTGTAATCTCGATGTTTGGAGAAATAATATAATGTTGGCGGATAGCATTTATTATTTTGTCAATGTCATCTGGCAAAATGGCGGAAGGTGTTCCTCCACCAAAATAAATGGTTTCAATTGTCTTGTCTCCTAGATATTCAACCCGGAGGTTTATTTCGGTCACAATGGCTGCAATCAATTCATCTTTCATTCGAAATGATGTCGAAAAATGAAAATTGCAATACGTACACGCTTTTTTGCAAAAAGGAATATGGATATAAATCCCTGCCATTGGACAAAAGTAGATTTACTTTCTCACTCCCGACGTTCACGTGTCTCCGGGAGGCCGACGTTAGCATGTCTGTTTTTTTCTTACGCTCTTAAGCTCTTACTTTCTCACTTTCTGCTCTCTTGTACACTGATTATATGCTGCATTAAAGCCGTAGCAGATTGTAAAGCCGGAGACGCCAACGGATCATTGAAAAAACTCCTGGCCTCGCCTTCACCAAAATAGATCCCATTCGATGTCAGGAATGTAATCCTCACGTTTCCTTTGACAGGGTGAGGGAGTCGCGGTTTATTCCATGGCCCTATACTTGCAACTATGTTTTCGCTGTCCCTGAAAAGATGCGCAGTGATCTCGGAAGATGTTTCATCATTTGCTTCCCAGATTAGCATTTTGCCCGTATAATTTATATATCGTGCGGTTCCATCACGATAAGAAGCGAGCACATCAAGACCATTATCTAATCCTACTTCAACAATCACACCTTCCAGCACTTTGTCTTCAATCAACTCACCTGCCAATTGTAATTTTTTGTAAGCTAATAGTTTGATTCTGGATTCCGTATTTTCATCAAGGATTATCTTCTGCAATTCCGGGAGATTATGTTTCTCATCAAACAGGATCTTCCAGGGATTTAATTCTGGTGATCTTATGGTCTTCTTATACAAGTCCAATTCATCACAAAACAGGAGTTCGTAGATCAGGTTGGTTGCATCTTCCGCATATGGTCCTGGTGATGATTTTATTTTATTGAATGTTCCCATTTGGAATTAAAATTATTTTTATTTTAAAAGTGTTAAGCGCCATCCTTCAAATGGTTTGATCGTGCCGCAGGAAGGTGTTCCATCTTTACCTGTTCCCTGTACTTTGATTTCTAATACTTTTTTGTTGTTGGATAATAATTGACTGATCATTTCAATGGTAATCCCTCTTAGTGGTATTTTTAGTCGCCTGCTCCAATTTGAATCATGGATTCCTGCATATGTTCCTATGTCAATATAAATAAATCGCTCACTTATATTCCCATGAACTATTTTACCACCGAAGTCAGGAACTCCTTCTTTGCCGGGTTTATAATTAATTTTAAATTCGAACGATAAATTACCTGTTGTTGATTTTTTAAGTTGCAATGTTGTATAGTTCAATCCACTTCCTTCCTGGATGCCATATTCCACCCCTTCCGGAGGATTATACAAAATGATTCGCACATTGATCTCCGCCATCAGGATCGGATTAATTTCCGTATTGAAGCAAGGTGAGAAAGCAATACCAATGGGACCACGCAACTCGGCAGCCAGTTAAACGGAAAATAGAAAATTGCGATATTCGGCTGGTCAAATGCAAATTGCTGGAAGGGCGATGGACTGGATAGCACTGCATTTACCACAACATTGATCAGCAGTCCGAGGCAAACAATATTCCAGATAAGAATTACATTTTTATTTAGGGTCTTTTTTAAAAAACCGAAATAATAAATGAAAGGAGCAGATAATCCCGACAGGATATCAAAATTCATTCCCTCGAAAGTCATTCTCTCCGGAATAACTTTATAAACGCATAGTGAAAATAAGATCAACTCAACAGCAATACGGACAGTATGTAATATCGTGAGTGTCTTCAAATCCAGAGTGTCAAGATATCTTCTGCCCTGTGGAATCAGGAAAAGACCTATGATAAAAAGAATCGCCGGCGGAGCCATCATGATAAATCTGGGCGGAATGGTATTTGTAATTTGATAAAACCCTGAAGACGCAATTTTTGTCTGAATCAATAACCATCCTAATAAAATTAATAGAGTCTTTCTTGAATTACCTGATGCTTTGAAGAATATCCATACCGTCAATAGTGTTACAAGCCCAAAAGCTATACTGATATAAATGGGCACGTTTTCCATCAAGTGTTTCGTTTTTATTTAATTGGTCAATTTTCAATTATCAATTGATGATTTTCAATTATCAATTGTCAATTGTCAATTATCAATTATCAATTATCAATTATCAATT
>JBDUDG010000113.1:0-9032 GCA_040003045.1 Saprospiraceae bacterium
TCAATTCCCCATAACTCACTGCAGCGGTGATGGTCATAAAGCCCGTGATCAGCCACGCGATGATCAGCCAGCCTGCACTACCGAGGTTGCGGGTCATGTCTGCACTGACGATGAAGATTCCCGATCCGATCATGGATCCGGCTACGATCATCGTGGCATCCATCAGGGTAAGCGATCGTTTAAAAGATGTTTCCTGTTCGGGCATGAGAAAGATTTTGATTCAAGATATAAATATGAGACAGATTATAAGTTGAGAAACAGATTTTTTATTCAACCATTCCAGGGTTTATATAAATCTTCCACATCTTAGGAATCATAACCAATTGAAATTCATTCCGCTTTCAGCTTTATCGCATACCATATATTAAATACAAGTAGAAATGGTATTTGCAAAATTGAAATCACCGAATACACCCCGGCAAAAATCAAAAACATAGCGAGATGAAAAAGATCACTGACTCTTACTTTTATTTCCTTAACTGAGGACTTCATTCCAAAAGCTGCCCGCAATTTCGCAATTGGCATGTCCATCACTTCATCTTGTGTATAACTATCGTGATATAAGTTAGACGACCTGCGTCCTCTTGCATATGCCTTAATAATTTTCACCGGATTCATAAAAATACCGAGAGCCACCCCACTCGTATCAATAATAAATGCTGCCCAGTATTTTCCACAACCAGACGCAATTTCCCAGGCACTTATTTCGCATTCACCAATAAATGTTGCAGCTGAATACCCGGTGACCAGGTGATGTATATCATGCCATAATACAGCTCTACGGCGTGCATCATAATTGGGTATATAAAAATGAAAACGTTTGCTGATATCTATTTTGACTACAGGGCTACCATTTCCTCCATCCATTCCGAGATTATTCTTCGCGTAGAATATCGGCAATAACATAGCAGGCGTCATTTCATCAGTTTCAAACAATATGTCCTGCTGCATCTGATTTTGTATTCACGACTAAAAAATAAATAATCACAAGCCCGGTAACAATAGCTGTTATAATGAAAGTAGCCTGCGCACTAAACTCGTACCAAATCAGGCCTGCCATAGAGCTTGCTCCCAGGGCGCATATACTTTGGAAACCGGTATAAAATCCAATGGACGTAGCAGCATCTTCTCTGCTGGATATATTCGTCAGCCATGCTTTCGCGACGCCTTCTGTACAGGCAGCATAGATGCCATACACTGCGAAGAGAATAAAATAAACGTAATGATCCCACTGTAGAGACATGCCTGCATAAACAAGTGCAAAAAGAATCAAACCCGTTATGAAAGTCTTTTTCATCCCCAACTTATCGGCCAGATGGCCTGCCGGAAATGAACTCAGTGCATACACCAGGTTGTAAAAAATATAAACGATGATCACAAGCGAATCACTGAAACCCGCTTGCTTGACTTTAAGCAGCAGAAATACATCGGAGCTGTTGAACAACGCGAAGAGTAATAGTCCAATGACAACTTTGCGATAGCGTGTAGGGCTGTCTTTCCAATATCCTAAAAAGGAAAAGAAGGGTGTTTTCTTTTTTGTGGATGGCGTAGTTACTTTTTTATCCTTTAATAAAAAGGCAATAAGCAACGCCAAAACTCCGGGAATGACCGCCAACAAAAACATCATCCTGTATTGTCCCGGATAGAAATATAAATAGATCAAAGCAATTGCAGGACCGAGTACAGCTCCCATCGTATCCATCGAACGATGAAAGCCGAAAACCCTTCCTTTCGTTTCCGGAGTCGATTCATCAGACAGCAGCGCATCCCTCGCTCCAGTTCTTATCCCCTTCCCAAGCCGGTCGATCGTACGAACAAAAAATATCCAAACCGGAAATATAAATGCAGCAAGCAATGGTTTTGAAAGGGCACTAAGTCCATAGCCAAGTTGTACGAATGGAACACGCTTGCCTGTACGATCAGAAATCTTCCCAAAATATCCCTTGCTGATTCCCGCGAACGCTTCCACCAAACCTTCCAACACACCAATCAGTACAATTGAAAAGCCAATGCTCTTAAGATAGATCGGCATGATGGGATACAACATCTCACTCGCCATGTCTGTGAACAAGCTGACGAGAGATAGGATCCAGATGGTTCGGGTTATATATTTCATTTTAATAATTATGAGGAGAGATATGAGATGTTTATGATCTTTACAAGACATGAATTCGGAACAGAAGCATAGTAAACCTAAGAAGAAAATAAGGATTACAACACCTGCTGATTTTGCTGCAGGACTGAAGGGCGTTACTGTTGCGCTGGATCATGCGATCAGCCAAATGGGCCCCATCAGAGCGTTGAAGACACTGGCCGATCTGAATCAGAAAAAAGGATTTGATTGCCCGGGTTGTGCATGGCCTGATCCGGATGATAAAAGATCACTTTTTGCTGAATATTGTGAAAACGGAGCAAAAGCTGTAGCAGAGGAAGGGACACTGAAAAGAGCAGATCCTTATTTCTTTTCTGAGCATTCCATCAGCGAGATGCTCACATGGACAGATTATGAAATTGGAAAAAGCGGAAGGCTGACACATCCAATGGTTCTCTATCCGGGTGAAGAAAAATATCAACCTATAGATTGGCATGATGCTTTTCATATCATCGCAGATCAATTGAATGTGCTTCATCATCCGGACGAAGCCATTTTCTATACATCTGGAAGATCGAGTAATGAAGCCGCTTTTCTTTGGGGTCTATTTGCACGTGCTTTTGGTACGAACAATATGCCAGACTGTTCGAACATGTGTCATGAATCAACAGGAGTAGCACTAAGTCAAACACTTGGCATCGGTAAAGGCTCTGTCATTCTTGATGATTTGTACAAAGCTGAAGTCGTGATCGTAATCGGTCAAAACCCTGGTACGAATCACCCTCGTATGTTGTCAGCGCTGGCGGAATGTAAAAACAATGGTGGCAAAATAATCACTATCAATCCACTTGAAGAAGCAGGTCTTAAACGATTTAAGAATCCACAAAAACCGGCGGACTATTTTTCTGCAGGAACAAAGATCACCGATTTATTTCTGCAGGTGAAGATCAATGAGGATGTGACACTGCTCAAAGCAATCATGAAATTACTTTTCGAAAAGGATACCTTTGATCATGCTGTATTTGATCACGATTTCATTCATGAAAAAACTTTAGGCTACAAAGAATTCATTGCAGATCTGAACAGATATACTTTAGCTCAACTTGCAAATCAGTGCGGTGTTCCTCTCACCTCGATCAGGGAAGCTTCTGAAATATTAGCTCCTGCACAAAAAATAATCATTTGTTGGGCCATGGGGCTGACGCAACACAAAAATGGTGTTGAGAATATTAAGGAATGTGTAAATCTTCTTTTGCTGAAAGGTGCAATAGGAAAGGAGGGCGCGGGAACATGTCCAGTTCGTGGTCATAGCAATGTGCAGGGTGACAGAAGTGTGGGCATCATGCATCATCCCTCTCCACAGTTAAATAAGGCATTAAAAGATGAGTTTGGTTTTGATGCACCAGAATCTACAGGTCTTGATACAGTGCATTGCATTCAGGCGATGCATGAAGGGAAAGCAAAAATATTTATTGGTCTTGGAGGTAATTTCGTTTCTGCCGCTTCGGATACAGCTTACACCTTTGAGGCCATGCGTAATTGCGATCTCTCTGTTCAGATCAGCACCAAATTAAATCGAAGCCATCTTGTCACAGGCAAGACAGCCATCATCCTCCCCACTCTGGGACGATCAGAAAAAGATATTAAAAATAGTACTCACCGTTTTGTGACCGTAGAAAACAGCATGGGTAAAGTGCATACCTCTGAAGGCCATCTTCTTCCCGCATCAGACATGCTCATGAGCGAACCAGAAATTGTAGCTCACATTGCTAATGCCACACTTGCAAATAAAGTAAAAGTGAATTGGCTTGAACTAGGAACCGACTATGCACTCACCAGGGATAAAATCGCTGCAGTCATCAATGGATTCAATAATTATAACCAGCGTCTTGAGGGGTCCGGTTTCTACCTTCCAAATAATTCCAGGTCAGGTGACTTTTCCAACATGCCGGAAGGAAAAGCAATATTTAGCATCTGTGAATTACCAAATCATCAACTCGCAGAAGATCAGTTTATGCTCATGACCATACGTTCTCATGACCAGTTCAATACCACAATCTACGGAATGCATGACCGCTACCGCGGCGTTTTCAATGAGCGACGAGTCGTATTCATGAATCCAAAAGACATGAAAAAGATGGGCCTTCAAAAGTTGGATCTCATCGACGTGGAAAGTGAATATGATGGCATCAAAAGACGCGCTGAGAAATTTTATGTTGTCCCATATAAAATCCCACAACAGAATTTAGCCGCTTATTTCCCAGAGATGAATGTGCTGGTACCTATCAATCATTTTGCAGATCAGAGTCAGACACCGATATCGAAGAGCGTGGTGGTGAGGGTGTATTCATTTTGCCCGTAAATCCCATGAAGGGAACTTATTTTCCGTATGAATTAAGAAAAGCTAGTTCAACTCTCACATTTAGTTCGATAGTAAATGCTTTTTTCAAAAGCATTTAGTTTCTCCTAAAACTCGTAATCATTAAAAATCAAACTTACCTAGATTCAAATCATATGTTCTGCGACCAGTATTAATAATATAATATGCAGCATATCCGATTTTAGATGGTAAAATCAAATAATATGTATTTACGTTAAAGGGCTCATATTTAAGTGTGGTCATATTAAATTCTGATTCACGATTTAAATAAAAACAAACGATATCTGCATAGTATTCTCTATTCTTAAAATAACATGTGAAAGCAAGTGTGGTAAATGTTTTTCCGTCTTTATCAAACAAGGTGAATTGAAACCGTGAATCTGAATTTTTACGCTGATAGATATCTCTATTATTAAAATTTTCATAATTGATGGTGGGCAAATAGGGCATGGCTGATTTTGTAAATATATTACCTTGCAACAGGTTAAATGAAGAGTCAAGTTCCATAGTTATATATTCCCGTTGCCTGAGGTCGGCAATTTTGCCTGTGTGATTTACTACGTACTTTACGTAAATATATTCTGCCACTACATAGTATTTGCCATTTTGAGTATGAACAATGTCATACAACTCTATACTTTTTTTATCCAAATCAATTGCTGCCTCAGGATTAATTATTTTTTGGGTTAAATCCTTCTCATAACTTACGAATTTTTCATCAATTTTATCTCCTAAAAAATCAAAATCTTGCTTGTAAATTCCTCTGACTTTTTTAAAATAGGTGTATGAATCACCTCCGAATTCATAATATTCTCCAGTGACCTCAATTTTATTTCCAATCACAGAAAAATCAATTGGCCACTCATAACCATCAGAGAGCCCACAATTGATAGTAAACAACTCCTTGCCACTAGAAGCTAGGAATATTTTATAATAAATATTACTTTTTGACCCTGTTGGTTTTATCCGAAAATATTTCGACTGTACAGAAAATACAATAATGTTCGAATCACTGTGAAAAAGCTCAAAATTATCAGGATTAATATTAGCCCCATCCACTTGAAGTTCTGCCGAAACAATACTCCATTCTTTTTCCCCATTATTTGTTACATACTCATATTGCTTAATGCCTGCATCGTTTACATTCTCTAAAATAAATCCAGTAAGAGGAATATTAAAAAGTTGAATTCTTTTTAAATATATATCCACTTTACTAATTTCACCATCTCTCATAATTTGAGAAACCTGAGTACCATTCATATTAAAATAGTATCCCCTCATTCTCTTGGTGGCCTTTTCATTAAACAAAATTAAAATCCGGGATCCATTACAACTTACTTTCAGTAATTCCGAACTGATATGCACTATGAAATGATTTTCATTTACTATTTTGAATGCCAGATCAAGAATGTCCAGATTGTATTCAAGTGAATCATTTAATTTTCGATTTTCATTTACGATATAATAACCTGATACTTCATTACCAGTCCAAATGGTATACATGTGAGCAGGATTCATGTCTTTTCCCGGGGGTATATCAACTTTTTGAGATATTAATAATCCATGTGTAAAAATCAATAAGAAAGACAATACTATTGACGAGAGTGAAGTTTTAGTATTAATCGAAATAAATCTTTTATTCATTTTTGTTCTCTTAAAATCTTGTGAGCGAATCATTCTTTCTCTATTCTTTCCTTTTACTTTTATTTGGCAAATGTTTCTCTAATAAAGTCCTAAAATGCGGACTATCGAACTTCTGATTATAATCATCAACCATTTGCTTTGTAAGCACTACCGTGGAGTTACTAATAATTTTCAAATACCCGATATAATCATTCTCCCGGACGTTAGCTAAATTCATTTTAAAATAACAGTTGTTCACTTTATTTAATGATGTACTGGTCATATTGTGTAAAAATATGAGTAATTGGTTATATGCCGGAGCATAAGAGACATCAGGAAATTCAACATAGTCCAGAAATTGCCCTTGTTGAATAGCATTCGAAAGTTCCACAAGACAATTAGAGATAATACATTTTAAATAAATATTGTCCGGATATAATTTTCTTAACTGCAAACTAAGGTACATTGCCATGACATAGTCTTTCACCTGAAATTGAGCTTCAACACTTTCAAAATGCAGTGTTAAACTAATGCACTCAGGAATTTCCTTTTGTTTGATTTCTTCAGAAGAATGAAATTGCTTGCTGAGTAAAATCGCGCGCAAAGGACAATCTGGATGAGATTTCAGTGAATCAGGCAAATAATAAATCGCCGATTTCTCAGCACTTGACTGCAGGGTTGTTTCAATATCCAGCCAGTAAGGCTTAAAAGGATATTCTTCACAATTAAACGTCTTAGAAAGCAAAAGAGAATCGTGCATAATTAACAAATCCGAAGAATCCAGGATATTCATAACTTCAATCGAAGCCAACGGATCATACCCGGCCTTTTGGAAAAATAATAATCCAATGGAATCTGCACTGATCTCATTCTGCCGATTCATCCCCAATTGACCACTCATAAAACTATCCATCAATTGCTTCAATTCGGAATTTCGGCCAATATGTCTTTTGGAAGTCTTATGAAGTGTCCTTCTGAAATCCGGATCATAAAATGAATCACAATACCTGATCTCTCCTTCAAAGACATGATCCAGCAAATCATGACCCATTTCATGACTCAGTACAAATGCTACCTGGTCTACACTTTTTAATCGTTCCAGAAGTCCAAGGTTAAAAAGTATTATTCCTTCACCAAGATTACTTGCATTTGGTTCATTGTTCCTGAGTATAAAGACCTTGAAATTTCTACTCTGTAAGACTGGATTCGAGTTTACAATTTGATCTTTTATAGTATTGACAAACTTCGAAATTGAATCAGCATACATCAATACACCTATTGTGTCAAGCAATGAAATGTATTTGTAAGAATTTTGCGATAGGTCCGTAAATGCACTCTTGGCTTGATTAT
This sequence comes from Saprospiraceae bacterium, assembly GCA_040003045.1. GTDB lineage: Bacteria > Bacteroidota > Bacteroidia > Chitinophagales > Saprospiraceae > Opimibacter. The sequence goes on from JBDUDG010000113.1 coordinate 7,446, forward strand.
TATTAAATGTGGCCCTTTCTTTCCACCTGGAAAATCGGGCTTTATACCCTTGAATAACTGCATAAGGTGGTCCATACTGTCTTAAAGGATGATAATCACCCTGAAGATCCTGACCGGGTAATAACTTACTGAAAAATAATAAGATTACAATTATTCCTTTTGTTCGAATCAATTCTGGAATTGTATGTTCTTTATGCCTCATAGATATTATCCATTTACATACTCCACCGCCTTCTTCGCAAATCCCTTCCACTTCTCGGCATACACAAAATCAACCTGCACCCACTCTTTCATGGCCCTTCCTGCTCCTGAGGGATCAAATAATTTGGAGCCTTTCAATGCAAGCGCTTCCTTATGATCATCACCGGTTAATTTGAAGACCATACAGTTTTCAAAGAAGCAACAAAATGCCTTACCATTTATTTTGAAACACGGTTTGCCGAACATTTGAGATTGTTCTGCTTGCTTTATTGATTTTCCAGTAGATATGAAAGCTTCTTCTTGCTTGGCCATATTTAGAAATGAGTTTTACTTATTTGCCCCTTCGAAATTTTAGAAAAATTTCCTTGCATTGAGCTTCATGATTTGAACTTTTTCAAAATGAGTGGAAGTGTCCCCCCCTGTTTTTCTTCACTAGCGTATCCGAAAATCCTGGGGATACTATTTGTTTTTGCCACAAATTAATTGGCCTGACATTCGTGTGTCTCTGACCACGAATATGTTATACTTTCCCAGTTCGCGGTCGGAGACACGCGAACGTCAGGTCTTTCCCAGTTCGCGGTCGGAGATACGAGAACGTTAGCACTCCTCTCACTTCCCCATCCACCTCACCAGCAACCTCACTCCATACGCCGTAGCACAATACCCTTTCCCAAAACCATTCGGCTGAAATCCCATACCTGCTATATCCAAATGAGCCCAGACAGGATGAGCAGACGTAAAAAATTCTAAAAATTTCGCAGCCGTCACAGAACCTGCATAAGGCTTATCACTTAAATTTTTAATGTCGGCTATGTCAGATTGCATGTCCTCCTGGTATTCGTCGAACATCGGCATGCGCCACAAACGTTCGCCGGAAATTTCCCCTGCTTTAGTAAGCGATTCTGCAAGCTGATCATTTTTGGTGAACAAACCTGCTGCGTGCGGACCGATAGCTGCGATGATACTGCCAGTCAACGTAGCCATATCAATCATCACATCCGGCTGATATTCTTTCACCGCATACGCAAGTGCATCGGCCAAAATTAACCTTCCTTCTGCATCTGTATCGATCACTTCAATGGACTTACCGGCAAAAGAAGAGATCACATCACCAGGTTTTAGTGCCGTTGTGCCAATACTATTGTCTGTCACCGGTGTGATTGCCATGACATCTACTTTCATTTCAAGACGCGCGCATGCTTCAACAGTACCTAATGCTGCTGCCGCACCTGCCATGTCGCTTTTCATATAGTGCATGTTCTTCGAATCTTTGATGGATATACCACCTGTATCGAAGATCACACCTTTACCGATCAACACTATTTTCTTATTTGCTTCAGGATGTTTGTAATGCGTGACAATTAATACTGCAGGATCTTCACTGCC
>JBDUDG010000443.1:0-2660 GCA_040003045.1 Saprospiraceae bacterium
TCTTGAGATGAAAATAAGGCTGGTTATTGACCACATGCGTTGGATAATCCGGATATCTGTATTCAAATGTCCTTTTCTCGGATTCCATCTGTCGTCGGTCCACTGTCGCAAGAAGTTGGATCCTCCAACCATGCACTTCATTATGATCGAGATTGTAATTTTTCCAGCGATCCATCAGATCAGTAATTTCTGTCTGCTCGATGATCTGTGCGCTGGCATTGTGTATGCAAAAGAGAAAGGCTCCGGCTAATGCCAGTTTAATTATCCAATTTATATATTTCACCTTTTTCACCACAGATTATTCAGATCATCAGGATTAAATCTTTCATTTCGATATTCATTCCCGCATTATGCAGGATTTTGCTTCAATATTCGATATTCATTCCCACCCAAATGCGGGATCTTCGCTACGCCCGATATTCGATATTCGTTATTTCTTTTACAATCATTACGCTCTGACTACAACCTAATCTATCTGCCCCTGCTCTGATCATGTTCAATGCCTGGCTGGAGGTGTTGATGCCTCCTGCTGCTTTAATGCGGATCGAAGGATCAAGATGTCTTCTAAGAAGTCTTACTGTTTCTTCTTTTACAGGATCGCCAAAAAACCCTGTGGACGTCTTAACGTAATGGAGTCCAAGCTCATTGCTGATTTCGCACAAGTGTAGGATCTCTTCTTCAGTGAGCAATTGAGCCTCAATAATAGATTTCAATATGATACCACTATTCACTGCTGTCTCGTGGAAAGCTTTCATTTCATTTCTCGTCAGATCCCAGCGTCCGGTTTTCACATGGGAAAGGTTGATGACTACATCGACTTCATCCGCGCCGAGTTCTGCTGATCTAAGGATGGAGGCGAGTTTTGATTCCACATGATCATACCCTATCGGAAACCCCGCCACTGTACAAAGTAAAAAGAATCTTTCACCCGCTTTATCCTTTGCATATTGGAGATACATGGGTGGAATGCAAATGGCCTTAAAACCATATTCCCTGGCTTCCTCTATCAGGCGGTCTATGATCTCCTCTGTTGCATCAGGACGGAGGTAACTATGATCAATGTAATGGGCCAACTGCATAAAGCCCGAAGATACGACAACCCCGACGGGATTTGGTCAGACTGCAACCAGGTGATCCCGTAATGCTGAGTTAAGAGAGACTTTTTTATCTGTGGAAGCCTGACGCTGACCAATGATCAGTGCACAGGGGACATTATACTTTCCTGCAGGATAAATTTTTTCATAACTGCCCGGGATCACCACGGACCTGGCAGGTACTCGGCCCTTGTGGATGACAGGCCGATCACCGGTGACATCGATGATATGAGTAGAATGTGTGATGACGACATTTGCTCCCAAAACAGCTTCCTGCTCAACAATAACACCTTCCACGATGATGCACCTGGAACCAATAAAACAATCGTCTTCAATGATATTCGGGCTAGCCTGGGGAGGTTCAAGGACACCGCCTATTCCTACACCACCACTCAGGTGGACATTGCGTCCTATCTGAGCGCAAGAGCCTACAGTAGCCCATGTATCCACCATGCTGCCTGCTCCCACATAGGCGCCGATATTGACATAAGATGGCATGAGAATAGCTCCTGATTCTACAAAGGCACCATATCTGACCAATGCATGAGGAACCACCCTGACACCAAGTGCAGCAAAACCTTTTTTCAATGGAATCTTATCATAGAATTCGAATGGACCTACCTCAATCGTTTCCATGGTTTGAATAGGAAAATAAAGAGTGATTGCCTTTTTTACCCATTCATTTACTTGCCAGTTGCCTGGTGATATGCTGGTTGCAACTCTTAATTCACCTTCATCCAGAAGACCGATGCATTCCCGGATTGCTTTCTGTGTTGCACTATCCTGCAGAAGAGATCTGTCCTCCCAGGCCGATTCTATTTGAGGTTGTAAGGGATGCATAGGTTTGTATGACTTCGATGTAAAGATGGTAATGTCATCTCCACATCACCAAACAGGAATGAGGATGTCATAAATGATGTATTTCAATAAATTAAGGAGGCAATTCGTTTTTTCTTACAAATAAGGTCATAATAATACATTACATATTATATATATATGTTATCTTTAGGCCTGTTTTGATTTGGTCATAAAAGAAAACTACAAGTATCATGAATAGAATAATCACCATCCTCGTCACCATTTTTATCCTACTGCTCCTTTATATCTGGATCAGTCACGTATGGGGTTCGGACAAACCCAAGCATCCTCAACAAATTGTTGATGCCACGCAAAGTGAACATGCATTGGGAGCGGATGATTCGACAGGTGATATTGATACCTTTCTCAATACAAGCCCGGATGAAGTAAAGAACGAAACAGAAAAAAAACAAGCGGCTCCATCTGAAGTTAAACACGAGGTAGTAACCGAGCTTTCGAAACCTGAGCCTACAAAGACAGAGCCTGTTAAAACTGAGCAGGTCAAAACTACTCCGGTGAAAAAGGAGCCTGTTCAGGAGAAAAAAACAGTTATCTCAAAGACAGACAATAAATCAAAAGCAGTAGCAACTGCTCCTCCGCCAGCAGTAAAACCTGCTCAGCCTATTGCTAAGAAAACATCATTGCCTTCTACGCTGGAAGGAAAGCATCTTGTGATCGCTGGCAACTTTCTTCAAAAAGTAAATGCAG
>JBDUDG010000114.1:0-8891 GCA_040003045.1 Saprospiraceae bacterium
ATGAAACGACCGGAGGTCACGGCCGCGCCACCCCGCGGCCCCAATCTGTCAGGTTTGCTGCATTCAACCATCCCGGTATCATTAAAGCTGCACCTGCAACAGTTGTCCTGTTTAAAAAATCTCTTCTTGACCACATGATAATTTATGTTTAATGGTTGATAATTCTGCCATCTATGAATGAAGTTATTCCTTTACCTGCAGCAGTGGATGCTATGACATTTTCAATAAGCATATCCCGCAATACTTTACCTGTTTGCACGCGGGACAATGGGATCAACGATTTCATTTCATCACCTCCATTCGCAACATAGTCCACTGTGGCAACCTTATAAATTTTATTTGAATCCACCGGCAGATCATGAATCATGCTGCTGACAATCATTTTATTGCTCATAGATAATTTCACTCCTCTGCTAATGGGCCATCCTGCATTTTCCGCTATTTTCTGGAATAGTGTATCTATTATTTTGCCAGGCATATCTACCACAACGACCATATTGTCAAAAGGGCTTAATTCAAATAATTCTCCTCTTGTTAACGGTCCGGCTGTAATTCCAGGTACGCGCAGTCCACCATAATTGACCACTGCAAAATCAGCCTGGTATCCTTCTTTCCTCACACCATCAAGCATAACATCTGCAACCCAATTTCCTAAATTAGATTCAATGCGTTGCTTGGTAAGATCATAGACTACGTTTCCAAGCACCTCGTTCATCACCGTATCAAGCTGAACTTTGTAAGGTGCTATCATATCGGTTACAACCTGGTCAGGATGGAGAGTCGAGTCCGGACGCATGACCTGGTAAGTGACATCAGTATGGCTGATGTGCTGCACACTCTTACATGCAGACAACAGGATCAGAAATAGAAAAAACCCTGTGAATTTTTTTATGCCCATAATGAGGATTCTGTTTTAATGGCTTTAATTCCTATCCGAGATGGTTGATTGGTTTCGCCGGAAGCTAAAGTAATAAGTTTCATCGCATATTCTTCAGCAGATGCATTCATTGACAACCCGTCAGAGGCTTGCATGATGAGGTCCATGGTCCTCGCTTTCATTCCGAGGAGGATCTGCCACAACTCTTCACTCACATAAAGTTGTTGTGTGAGATTGTGCTCAAATTCCTGCTGCAAGGCAAGGAGCAATGCTGACTTCAGCTCACTTGATGAGGTGCCCGGGGCCTTTAACCTTAAAACCAGGTCTGCTATGCTTATTCTTTCGCAAAGCATGATGAGCCGCTCATAAGCCTGAAGCTTTAAAGGCAAAATCACTTTATCATTGATCTGCCGGTTACTAAGCAAATTCATTTTAGTCTGTTGCTCGTGATATTGCCGCAGGGTATAATAGACAGCCAGGAACACCATCAGTGATGGCAAGGTCATACCCAGTATCATTTCCCATGTCATGCGGTAAAAGTAGCCAGTTTACTCAGAATCCAACCGTTTCACTATAGGTTCCATAAAAGTTTGACCCTGTGAAAGCAATCATTTTTTTCATCTTTTACAGGAAAATGTCTTTCATTGGTAAAGAACTATCCGGCGGATACACTTGTTAGAGCCATTTATAAACTGCAGCTTATCTTTGCACTGGACATGAATCAGACCACAGAACTAACAGCCACGTCACCAATTAAATTGACCCAGGGAGCTATTCAGCAATTGAAGAGGATTAGGGAAGATCAGGGGCTTCCGGGCGACTATGGTTTAAGAGTTGGAGTAAAAGGCGGAGGTTGTTCCGGGTTTTCCTATTTACTTGGTTTTGATGAAACAAAAGAACGTGATACGATTTACGAGTTTGAAGGCATCACAATCCTGATGGATAAAGCGCACGCTTTGTATCTTCTTGGGATGGAGATTGACTGGCTTGAAGGACTCAATAACCGCGGGTTCATTTTCAATAATCCGAATGCAAAGGAAACTTGCGGCTGCGGTACTTCTTTCTCCGCCTGATTTGTCAGATATTTTCTCTCATTAGTAGATAATTGTGACTATTTCCTTAGTCTGCTGAGGTATCTTTGCCGTCCAAAATCAAATCTTTACTCTTATGCGATACTTTTTAGCATTGTTTATAGGCTCCATTATGATTTCCGTTCCACTGGCAGCCCAGATGAATAAAATCCAGTTTTCAGAATTTGATCTGCCCAATGGACTTCACGTTATCCTTTACCAGGATAAAACAACCCCTATCGTGGCAGTTTCAGTGATGTACCACGTTGGTTCCAAAAATGAAAATCCTGAACGAACAGGTTTTGCGCATTTCTTTGAACACCTCATGTTCGAAGGCAGCGACAATATCGGACGTGGTGAATATGATAAGTATGTACAAAACGCAGGTGGCAATCTGAATGCCAATACAACTTTCGACCGCACTTATTATTATGAAGTTCTGCCAAGTAACCAGCTTGACCTTGGCCTTTGGCTTGAGTCAGAGAGAATGATGCATGCACGTGTAGACGAGAAAGGAATAGAAACCCAGCGTGAAGTGGTCAAGGAAGAACGCCGTCAGCGCATCGACAATCAGCCTTATGGTTCGATCCTTGAAGAAACATTCAAACGTGCTTATCACGTACATCCATACAAGTGGCCTGTAATTGGTTCCATGGCACATCTTGAAGCTGCACAGGAAAGTGATTACAAACAGTTTTATAAAGATTTCTATGTACCAAATAATGCAGTCCTTTCGATAGCAGGCGATATAGATGTCGATGCAGCAAAAGCATCTATTGAAAAATATTTTGCAGGTATTCCAAAATCAGCTCAACCAGTCTACAGACCTCGTGTAGTAGAACCTCCTTTAATGGGAGAGATAAGAGATACGGTGTATGATAATATCCAGCTTCCTGCAGTTGTCCAGGCTTACCGGATTCCTGCTCAGGGTACAAAAGATTATTATGCAGTGGACATGGTGTCAAGAATATTGTCAAATGGCGAGAGCTCAAGATTGTATAAGGCATTAGTGGATGAGCAGCAAAAAGCTTTATTCGTAGGAAACTTTCCTCTGGCGCTTGAAGATCCGGGTGTATCACTCACTTTTGGTATTACTAACATGGGAGTTGATGTCAATCAACTTGAAAGTGCGATCGATGAGCAAATAGTGAAAGTGCAGAATGAACTGATCTCTGAAAAAGAGTTTCAAAAACTTCGCAATCAAATCGAATCAGAATATGTAACTAACAATAGCCGTGATGCCGGAATTGCCCAGAGTCTTGCAACTTATTATATGTTCTTCGGAGATGCTAATCTGATCAACAATGAAATCGATCGTTATCTCGCAGTAACAAGAGAAGATATACAAGCTGCAGCTAAAAAGTATCTCGTGAAATCCAATCGGGTGACTCTTCATTATTTGCCAAAATCGCAGGAAAACAAATCATAATATCTATAATTTTCTATCCAACCATTAATAAATACCAATATGAATTATATAAAATCATTCATTTTACTTGCAGTCCTTGGGATAGCTTCCTGTTCTCCGAAAATGGCAAAAGAAACCTCCTCTAATGACAATAATGCATCAAAGGATTTTCGCGCCATGGCTCCTAAAGCCGGTCCTGCAAGAGAAATTGAAATAGGCAAATCCACGCAATACACTTTAGCAAATGGACTGAAAGTGATCGTGGTTGAAAATCACAAGATCCCTGAGATTTCATACCAACTTACGATTGACATGGATCGTATGCAGGAGAAGGAAAAAGCCGGCTTGTCTGATATCACAGGCACTTTACTGTCTACTGGAACTACTTCGAAAACGAAATCTGATATTGATGAAGCCGTAGATTTTATCGGGGCAAGTATGGTGACCAATCCAAAAGGTGGTTTTGCATCATCACTGACAAAACATTCTGATAAAATACTGAGCTTGTTTTCTGATGTTATCCTGCGTCCTTCATTCCCTGAAGCGGAGTTTGATAAAATCAAGACCCAAACTTTATCGGGCCTTCAGGCGAATAAAGATGATCCAAATGCTATTTCCGGAAATGTATCAAGTGCCTTGAATTTCGGTCCCAATCATCCATATGGTGAAATCACAAATGAGATCACAGTGGCTAATATTAAGCTGCAGGATACCAAGGATTATTATAAAACTTATTTCAAACCAGGAAACGCATATCTCGTCATAGTAGGTGACATCACACCTGATGTCGCTAAAGCTAAAGCGGAGAAATATTTTGGATCATGGGCGGCAGGCAAAACCCCAACCTACACTTATCCCTTTCCAAAAACTCTTGACAATACTGCCGTTGCATTCGTTGACAAATCAGGTGCCGTTCAGTCAGTCATTAATGTAACCTATCCGGTAGACATCAAGCCGGGATCTCCGGATGAAATCCCTGCCCGTGTGATGAACACGGTTTTAGGTAGCGGCTTTGCAGGAAGGTTATTTAAAAACCTGAGAGAAGATAAGGCATACACTTATGGAGCATACTCTAGTCTCAATTCAGACGAGCTTGTTGGTTCTTTCTCAGCTTCTGCAAGCGTGCGGAACGAGGTGACAGATAGTGCAATCGTTCAGGTTTTAATCGAACTCAACAAACTCAAGGATCAGCCTGTCACAACTAAAGAATTAGAACTTGCCAAAAGCTTCATATATGGTGCTTTTGCTCGCTCTCTTGAAAACCCTCAAACAGTTGCAAATTTTGCCCTGAATACACTGATGTACAATTTGCCTCCGGATTACTATCAGACTTATCTCCAAAGACTCTCTGCAGTAACCATCGATGATGTTGCAAGAATGGCAAAGAAATACATCACACCAAATAAAGCTCGAATCGTTGTAGTTGGCAACAAGGATGATGTTTATTCAAAACTTTCAGTTTTTGACAAGGAAGATGGCAAGGTTCAGCTTTATGACATCTACGCCAATCCACGAAAAGATGAATCATCAACACCTCTTTCCGTCACTGCCAATGAAGTAGTTGATAAATATCTCATGGCGATCGGTGGACGTGCTAAACTTGATGCAGTAAGCTCTCTGGATCAAACTTATTCAATGGAATTAATGGGAATGGCCATAACAGCGCACATGGTACAAAGCTCTGGTAAATTTCATATGTCAATGACAGCACCAGGGATGAGCCTGATGAAACAGATCTATGATGGAGATAAAGGCCAGATGGAACAAATGGGTCAGAAATCAACTGTTGAAGGCACCGATCTTACTTCTATGAAAGAGCAGGCTATCATATTTCCTGAGAGATTCTATGGTGAAGCAGGTTATACTCTCGAATTAAAAGGCATTGAAGACGTCAATGGCAAGCCAGCATACAAGATTGCTGTTACGACTCCTGGTGGTTCGAAAAGCACTGAATTTTTTGATAAGGAATCTTTTCTAAAAGTAAAAGAAGTGCAAACCGCGGAAGGACAGGGCCAGACAGTAACTAATGAATATGGTGATTACAAGGCTGTAGATGGCATTAACATTCCTTACACAGTTACCATCAGTGGGCCAATGCCAACACCAATGGTCATGAAAGCAGAAACCGTGAAGGTGAACAGCAATGTAGACCCATCATTGTTCAAAATATAATTCACAAACAATCAAATTGTATAAAGGGCTTCAGTAATCTGAGGCCCTTTTATTTTTCTTCATCCCTTTTCTACCTTTACCATATGATCCAGGTATTCGTTACAGGAGGAACTTTTGATAAGCAATACAACTACATCACAGGCGAACTTTTTTTTCAGGAAACACATCTGAAAGAAATGTTGGAGCGAGGGAGGTGTTCACTTGATGTTGAGATAAAGACTTTGATGATGCTTGACAGTCTGGAGATGACTGATATCCACCGGGATATCATCATTAAAAATTGTGCTGAATCCAGGTTCGAAAAGATCATCGTTACACATGGTACAGATCGTATGGTCGAAACAGCCATTTCTCTTGCAGCAGCTAAATTGCCCAAGTCTATTGTATTGACTGGTGCCATGATCCCATATGCGTTTGGAACTTCATCCGATGGATTTTTTAACCTCGGAGCGGCTCTCGCATTCGCCCAGGTCCTGCCTCATGGCGTGTATGTCGCCATGAACGGGAGATGGTTTGATTGGGATAAAGTGGCCAAAAACAGGTCTACAGGACTCTTTGAGGCTCGTTAATCACCTTAATTTCATATCTTTTCTACGTCTATTGCTTGAAAAGCCGCCCTCCCTGAGATATAAGATATCATATATTAAAATATCGTTATATCTTTATCCTTATTATTTAACCCGTTTTGCTATGATGAAAGGAATAAACCACAGGATTATTCTGATTACTTTGCTTCTGGCTGGTAGTCTAAGCATCTCTGCCCAGAAGTTGGGAGTGAGCTTTAAAAGATTGTTTCTGGATTACCAGACTCTTCAGGGCGGTGATTTTGGAGCTTTCAAAGATTATAGGAATGGGTTAGAATTTGGAGTTCATATTCCTGTTACGAAAAATCTGATGGTCAATATTCCTTTTAAAATGGGGCTCGCTTCAAAGACCTCAGAGATCACCAATCAATATATCCTGGGAGCAGACGCACAACTTCATTTTTATTTTGTCCCTCATCCTGATCGGTTCAGGCCATATCTTCTGGCTGGAGTAGGTGGGGTTTATACCAGGAAAGACAGCAGCATTAATATTCAGGTTCCTGTTGGATTAGGTCTCGATATAAAAATAGCGCCAAATGCATATTTTAATATTCAATCCGAATTCAGATGGAGCAATCTTGAAAACAATAATAATTTCAATCACGGAATAGGGTTCAAATATTTCTTTGGTCGGTCAGAAATGGATACAGTCCGCACTCCACCTGCCGAAGTGAAAATGTTAGATACTGACATGGATGGAATCGCGGATGATTTTGACGCGTGTCCTACAGTATTTGGATTGGCGGCTTTCGCAGGATGTCCCGACAGAGACGGTGATGGTGTTCAGGATAGCAGAGATGATTGTCCTGATGTTGCCGGTCTGCTGGAGCTTAGAGGTTGTCCTGATACGGATGGCGATGGATTAGCAGATGATGAGGATGATTGTCCTAATGTTGCCGGACCAAAATCCAATAAGGGTTGTCCTTTAGTCGAAAAGAAGGATACGGATGGAGATGGTGTTATGGATGAAGAAGATCAGTGTCCTGATGTACCAGGACTTGCAAAATATAAAGGTTGTCCGGACACAGATGGTGACGGAATCCCTGACCCGGATGACAGATGTCCAAAAATAGCTGGTCTGAAGACATTTGATGGATGCCCCGATACAGACAAAGATGGTATTGAAGACAGTAAGGATAAGTGTCCGAATACTTATGGTCCTATATCGAATGGTGGCTGCCCGATCATAGAAACAAAAGATCGCGAAGTACTTTCTTTCGCCATGAAAGCAGTACAATTTGAACTTGGTAAAGCAACTTTAAAGAGCGAGAGTTTCTCTGTCCTCAATCAGATAGCTGACATCATGCGCAAATACCCTGATTACGTCCTGAGCATCGAAGGCCACACAGACAATACGGGCACAGCTGATGTCAACCAACGACTTTCTGAGGCAAGGGCAAAAGCCTGCCGCGATTATCTGGCGCAAAAAGGTATGCCTGCTAACAGACTGAAATATAAAGGCTACGGACAAAGCCGCCCTATCGCAGACAACAGTACATATTCAGGAAGGACACTCAACAGACGTGTAGAATTTAATCTGACTCCAGGCAATTAATAAATGCCCCGCTTATTCAGCCAGTTCTGATACCGTTGGGCATTGAGGTTATGGGCCTTTAAAGTTTCTGCATAAGCATGGCCAGGTCCATCTTCGGTGGGCCGGGCACAGAAATATAAATAGTTATGGTCTTCTTTATCCAGCACCGCATTGATCGATGCAAGGCCCGGCATATAAATTGGACCGGGAGGAAGGCCAGGATTTTTATACGTATTATATGGACTATCTACATCCAGCATTCCGTATAAGATGCGTTTAAGATCAAATTGACCAAGAGCGAAAACGATGGTCGGATCTGCCTGCAAAGGGATACTATCATGCAACCTGTTTAGATACACCCCCGCCATTCGAGGCTTCTCTTCATTGTAATTTGTTTCTTTTTCAATGATAGAGGCAAGCGTATAAACTTCATCCTGTTTAAGACCAATTTTATTTGCCTTGTCCTTTCGTTCCTGCGTCCAGAATCGATCATATTCCTTTAACATTCTTTCACTTAATTCTTCAGGGCTTGCAGTCCAATAAAATTCATACGTATTCGGTATAAAGCGAGTCAGTCTGGTCGGTGGAGTAGTGCCGGCAATAGAATCAAAATGATGATTTAAGTAATCAATCATAGCGAGTGAATCAAATTCAAACTTCGCGGAAATTCTACCGGCCAATTGTTCGATGGTACGGACATTGTTAATCGTAAGTTGAACAGGAGTTTGTTTGCCACCTCTCAAAATAGAAATGATCGTTCGGGTATTGGATCTGGCTTCTATAATATATCGGCCACGTTTAATGGTCTCATTATTATATTCCATTTTCCGGGCAGTCCATCTAAAATGATTTGCGTTTTTGATTTGCCCCTTGACCACGAGACTATCTATCACACTTTCTAAAGTAGAACCGCCAGGAATAAATAATTCTTTATTCTCAAGTTTATCCGGAGTATTGATAGCAAACATGTTAGTATAAAACATGTAGGCGAAATAGGCCCCCACAAGAATGATGGCGAACAGGATGAATAAAAAGATTCGCTTCAAGAAAGTTCGATTTTATTTATGAAAATGGAAACGAGTTTAGTATTGTTCATTTTCATTTGGGAAATCTCCGGAACGTACGTCCTTGACATAATTTTCAACTGCAAGATGTATCTGCTCGTAGAGATTAAGATATCTTCTCAAAAATCGCGGATGAAAATCGTGGGTTATTCCCAATGCATCATGAATGACCAATACCTGTC
>JBDUDG010000115.1:0-8877 GCA_040003045.1 Saprospiraceae bacterium
CTGGGACAACGGTGAGAAATCCAATAAAGCAGTAAAGCTCTTAGCAGGCAATCATATTGTTTCAGTTAATGATGCAGTAGGTTGTACAAATTCCGGTGTTGTAGATGTTCCGGAAAATATTCTTGCCTTGCAGGTTGTAGTCGAACAAAAATCAAAAGTGATATGTGCAGGTTCAAAAGATGCAAGTATTGAAGCTGAAGTAAAAGGGGGAAAAGCACCGTTTACATATCAATGGAATAATGAGACGACCACTTCCTCATTGCATCAGGTTGGCCAGGGTCTGTATACATTGACAATCACAGATGCTGTCGGGCATACTGCAACAACGGTGATCACAATAGACTCACCTCTTCCGTTGGATATTGATGTGAAGGCTGAAACAGCTGCTTCTGTCAATGGCAGCGATGGAAAAGCTTCCTCCTCAGTCAAAGGCGGTACTGGAAAATATACGTACAACTGGGACGATCAGGAGACAACACAAAAGGCAGAAAAACTAAATGCCGGTTATCATAGTGTGACTGTTACGGATGAAAATGGATGCACCACAAAAGGCGATATTCACATCACAGAAAATATTCTTCCGCTGGTCATTAAGATCGAGCAGGCCAATAAAATAAATTGCAGCGGTGGACATGATGCATCATTAAAAGCAAGTATATCCGGAGGCAAATCGCCTTATGTTTTCTCCTGGTCAGGCAATGGAAAAGAATCTAAAACTGAATCCCTGAGTGATTTATCAGCGGGTACTTATTCGTTGACTGTGAAAGATGCAGCCGGCATTTCCTTGACGCAACAATATGAGATCAATGAACCGAAGCCACTCAAAGTGACCGCTGATGATTTAAAACCTGCATCCACAGGCAATGAAGATGGGGAAGCAACGATCAATGTAGCTGGCGGCACTACTCCTTATGTTGCCATGAGCATTTCATCTGTGGCAGGAGGTACTTCATTCAAAGCGGATAAATTAAGACCAGGTCTTCACCAGGTGGTGATCACTGATGCATCCGGTTGTTCTGCAGAAGTTACATTTAATGTTGCCGAAAATATTCAGCCTTTAACGGTTAGTATAAAACTGGCGAATCCTATTCGTTGTGGATATGACAAAGATGCAAGTCTTGAAGCTTCTGTTAAAGGTGGGAAACCTCCATATACATACACCTGGGGAAATGGTCAGACAGGTTCTTCCATTTCAAACCTTGGTCCTGGAAATTATAGTCTCGCGATTGTGGATGCTGCAGGGCAAAAAGGAAATATCGAATATCAACTTAAAGCACCTCCTTCCATGAGCGTTGAAATTTCTAATCTTCGTTCAGCTACAAATGACCGTCTTAATGATGGTAAAGGAGAGATTGAAATAAAAAATGGTTCTGCTCCATACACCTATACTTGGGGTTCAGGCGAGACCACTGAAAAAGCAGCTCACCTTCCTGTTGGAACAGGGAAAGCTGTAGTGACGGATGCGAATGGATGTACTGCCAGTGTGGAGTATGTGGTTAATCAAAAAGTACTTCCTGAATTAACTGCGGAAACACTTTCTTCTGGTGCTCCGATCAGGATGGAGAAAATACAATTCGCAGCAGACAGTGTCCGTGTCAACGATGATGCTATACCATCGCTTGATGAATTGTACGAATTCCTTTATGACAATCCTACGATCATCATCGAAGTATCAGGACATACAAATGGATTGCCTGCCGATGATTATTGCGATCGAATCAGCAGTGAGCGTGCAAAGTCCGTAGCTGATTACCTGATCGGTAAAGGCATCGAATCACGCCGTGTGATTTCAAAAGGATACGGAAAGCGTAAGCCTATTGCTTCAAACCAAACACCGGAAGGAAGGAAAAGAAATCAACGAGTGGAGATACGTCTGATTAAAATTGGAGAATAAATCGATTTTTGATTTACGATTTTTGATTTACGAATGAAAATTGACCCGACGTTCGAGTGTCTCTGACCGCAAACAACCATTCTGATTCCTCCCCTCCCGACGTTCGCGTGTCTCTGACCACGAACACCCATTCTGATTCATCCCTGCTCTATGCTCCATGCTTTTCTTATCTTTAACAGGTAACAAAAATCATGGCTGAAGATCAATTCATACATCAGAATAGGATAAGGCAGGTATTTTTCCTTGCCGCAATTGTCTTTTTGGGGGTTCTTCTGGCAATTCACCTTTTTACTTTTTTGCCTGCTTTATTGGGCGCTATTACCTTATATCTGCTTTCACGGAAGTGGATGTACTATCTTACTGATCAGCGAAAATGGCGAAAGTCACTGGCTGCAGTCCTCATTTTAGTGGTTACGCTCCTGATTATAATGGTACCTATTGGACTCCTGGTACAAATGCTTTCTTCTAAAGTCAGCTATGCCATTCAGCACGCTAATGATCTGGTAGAATCACTCAAGATTGTGATTCAAAAAATAGAGTTACAGATTGGGTATGATATTATAACCCCGGAGAAAATCAACCAATTGGGCACTTTTTTGGTGGGCGCTATTCCCAAAGTGCTGAATGCTACATTCAACACGCTGATCATCATCTTTTTCATGTACTTCATTTTATTTTTCATGCTTGTCAATGGCAGGAATCTGGAGAAAGGTATCTACGATTATATCCCACTGAAAAATGAAAATGTTGATAAGCTGGGTCACGAAATGCGGACTATAGTGATCGCCAATGCCATAGGAATACCGGTCATTGCTATTTGTCAGGGTACAATATCCCTCATCGGGTATTTTATCCTTGGCGTGAAAGAACCTTTGTTTTGGTTTGGGCTTACCTGCCTGACATCCATGTTGCCTGTAGTGGGAGCTGCGTTAGCTTATGTCCCTATCGCAATCATTTTTTTTGCAAATGATCAGATCCTGCAGGGAGTAATCCTGTTGCTCTATGGTTTCGGAGTAGTCGGTACAATGGATAATGTTTTGCGATTCACTCTTGCCAGGAAAATCGGGAAAGTCCATCCACTCATCACTGTATTTGGTGTGATCGTCGGTCTTGAGTTATTTGGATTTATCGGACTTATTTTCGGGCCATTGCTTATCTCCCTGTTTATCCTTATGCTAAAAATTTATTCAAATGAGTTTATGGTTAAGAAGCAGGAGATCTCATGAATTCCAGGGATTGATTAGGGTAAACATATAAATTAGCCTTTACACCACAGGTTAACTGTTGGTCTCAGATGGGCGAAACCGCCACGATATTTGTTATCCGATTTTCATTATTCGATATTCATTTTATCTTTGGCATCCTTAAAGGGCCTATAGCTCATTCGGTTAGAGCAATTGACTCATAATCAATAGGTGCCTGGTTCGATTCCAGGTGGGCCCACACTTCATCCCTCCCTGGAAAATCATTTCATTTCTCAAGGCAAGATCAGGCAGATTTTTTTCCGGGACTGATCGTTTAGCGCAAATCCGGAAGTGTCCATTCAATGAGTACCCTCTTTGGTGTTATCATTGAGGTCAAATTTTTTGGTTTCGTTGGATTGATTTTTGAGAAGCTCTTGATCTCCATATTCCTCCGGATGATCAAAATTCATTCAAATGAATTTAAGTCAAATAACGGGATCTCGCCTGAGAGTTTAGACTACAGATTTCATTTTTCCTGTTTGGATATCTTCAGAAATCACCGAAAGGATTAGACACTATTGTGAGAATCGTGGATTTCCTCACTTTTCGTAAGATGATTACGATCATGTGCCATCCTGATGATAGTCGTGTATCCGGATTCCAAAGCATAGTAGATTTGCAGCATGTAGAGTAAGACTCATTATGGCAACACCACATTTCTAATAATACCAAAATTAAAAGAAAATGCCACAGTCCCTCATACATCAAATCCAACACGAAAATGACAGATGGAGAACGCTGATCTATTATGTCATGAATGAAAATGTTCTTTTAAAGACCCGGCTTGCTCAGGTACTTTTAAAACAAGACGACAAGAAATTTCTTGAAAAAGCTGAAAAATTCTTAACCAGGTTTTTGGATCTGGATCATGAAATTTCTCATCTGAGAGCTCATCTGGCCGAACTGACATGCCTCGTAACTGAGAGCAATCAGAATGCTGATGACATTTTAAACATAAAACATACGCTTATTTACTTTCGCCGCAACATATTATTGACAGAAAGACATTTAAGCAAATTACGGTTGGAGTTTTATGAATTTCTATATTCTTTTTTTGAAAAGGAGAAATCAGAATTAATAGGATTTTCCATGCCGGATTCATCACAGGATGTGCCGATGGAGACTATATTCCTTTTGACTGAAGAGCAGTTATACAAGAAATTTTAATTCAATAGTTTTTCCAATTTGGACTGATTCAGGATATT
The DNA here is from genome assembly GCA_040003045.1 of Saprospiraceae bacterium. Classification (GTDB taxonomy): domain Bacteria; phylum Bacteroidota; class Bacteroidia; order Chitinophagales; family Saprospiraceae; genus Opimibacter. The sequence goes on from JBDUDG010000115.1 coordinate 4,344, forward strand.
GATTTTACCATCAATAATATCAATTAGCTTTTCATTTCGGAATTCGCTAAGTGTGCGAACCAGCGATTCGGTGGCTGTCCCCGCGATGTTGGCAAGGTTTTCACGGGTAAGGTCGATGGAGACTTTCCTGATACCTTTTTCCTGGTATTTCTTCTGGACCATCAATAATGCATCTGCTACCTTTTTCCGAAGTGAATTATAAGCCATTGCCAAAAGCTGACTTTCCTTTCCGGAAATATTTTTGGCTAATATTTGAATAAACTTTCGGGCTACTTCACTATTCGTATTGATCAGCTTGTCGAATTCCTCCTTTGGAATGATGACGACCTCAGAATCTTCAAGAGTTTCTGCGGTGTCCTGGTAAACGCCGGACTCAAGCAATGCAATTTCCCCAAGGAAATCTCCTGCACTAATAAGATTAGTCACAAGCTCTTTTCCCTCATCGTTTGTTTTGAATGTTTTGACTTTTCCGCTCAGTAAAAAATATAGATTATTGGGATGATTTCCCACAGCATAAATGATATGTTTCTTCTTAAATTTATCATTCCGGCGATTTTCGCATAGGGTCTCCATTGGGTTCTTCATGGCTCCATCCCTGACGAGGTTTACGAGTCCATCGAGGGTAAGCAAGGCATCTTGTTTCAACAAATCAATTTTCTTCAACCTGCGATCCACTGCATTTAATAGTTCAGAACCTTCGAAAGGTTTGGTGATATAGTCATCTGCTCCGGCTTCCATTCCTTTTCTGAAATCCAATCGTTCGGTTTGAGCTGTAAGGAAAATGAAAGGCGTATTTTTAATGACTTCGTTTCGTTGCACAGCATGCAATACGCCATAGCCATCCAACTCAGGCATCATGATATCGCAGATGATCAGATCAGGAATATGTTCAATAGCTTTTTCAACACCTTTCTTTCCATTTTCAGCAACAATGACCTCGTAATTAGATAATTCCAGAATTTCGGCTGTGTTTGACCGAATATTATCATTGTCTTCAATGAGTAAAATTTTCTTCATTGTGTTTATCGTTTGTATTGAAGGTTATCGTAAATACTGTTCCTTTCCCTAATTCACTTTTACACTCTACTATCCCATTCATCAATTCAGCATATTTCGCGATAATGTGTAAGCCGAGACCAGTTCCCCGGATATTGGCCACATTGCTGCCACGGAAAAAACGTTCCATCAAATGCTTCTGGTCCTCCGGTGAGATTCCCATGCCTTTATCTTTTACAGAAAGGATCAGAATATATTTTCGTAAAATGGTCGTAATCTCTAATATACTGTCTTCAGGAGAAAATTTACTGGCATTAGATATCAGGTTCATAATAATATGCTTGAATAAGGAAGCATCCAGAATCACATCCGATGTGCCGAAATGTTGATATATGATTTTCTGATTTAATTTTAGATTATCCTCTACTTCTCTTATGATAGACCCTATACACTCCTTTAAATTAAATTTAGAAAGCCTTGTTTGGATTTTCCCTTCTTCAATTTTACCCATGCTCAGAAAATCATTCAGGATTTCAGTCAGCATGAAAACTGATGACACTATTCGCTCCAGATGTTTTTCCCTTTTCGACTGATCCTCCGTTACAATATATTTTCTGATAAGATAAGCAGATGATAAAATTGTGCTCAGAGGTGTCCTGAATTCGTGCGATGCCATAGTCACAAATCTGGATTTGAGCTCGCTCAATTCTTTTTCAATGACCAAAGCTTTAGATACCTCTTCTTTAGATTGCTCAAGCAGGTGCATAGCATTTGTAAGCTCTTCCGTACGTTGTTCGACGGTTGTTTCAAGCTCGTCATTCAGGTTCTTAATATCAGAAATAGCTTGCATGCGAACAGAGATATTGCTGACAAATGCAATGACATATCTTGTTCCATGACTCAAATAGCTGCCAAGACTTACCTCTACGGGAAATTCTGAATTATCTTTCCTTAACGCAAACAAGTCTTTGTCCTGCCCAAGAGGCGTTGTAGTGGGGTTTTTAAAATAACTATCCCGCAATGCAGTGTATTGCACACGAAACCTCGATGGACAAAGCATATCGAATTTCTTTCCTAATAATTCTTCCTGTCTGTACCTGAATTCTCTTAACGCGAAAGGATTAATAGCTATAATGCGTCCCTGCTCGTCTGTAATCAGGATACCTATAGTGGAATATTTAAAAAGGGCTTCAAAGTGATGTGAGTTCATTCTGATGCTATTGGTGTAATCATCAAAATTCCTTCCTGCGTGCAACAGGAAAAATCTTGTTTAAAAATTATTCTCAGGAAAACTTAAAAATTCTCTCCGGTGAGGTTTAAAATTTAAATTATTGCACACCAACACCCTTCTTAAGCGACAGATGCGAATAAATTAGGATAAATTTTTAAGTAACGGTTGCTGTTCTTTTTAAAGTAATATTTTACTAAAGTTCGGTTTGCATATGGACAATTTGCCAATAAAGCAAACAATACATACTGGATAGTTTTAACACTATCATGTGAAATTACTGTCTTTCTACTGGTTGACCAGACAATAAAAATATCTTCTTTCGATTCGAATTATTCTAACCATCACCTCTACAAATCTAACCACGCCATTTCTTCGACAAATAAATTATTCATATTTTGAACAATATACCAAAAAAACCTGGAAATCAAGCTTTTTCACAAATGAACCAGAAAATCATCAATTGTCAATACTGCATAGTGATGTTTCAGCGATTCAGTTCTTTTAGGATTATTTCACATTTTCCTCCCACGATTTTTCAAAATCAATATCTCCGGATTCTTCACTCTCCATCATATTTTTAAAACTTTGGTAATAAAACAAAAACCATTTCAGGTGAGTCGATTTTCTGAGCACAAAGCTGGGCCTGGAATGTAAATCCATTCTGAAACCAGTCAGCGTGATAAATAAGACACCATCTTCTGTATCCGGATCTATAAAAGTCATAATAGGATCAGGTAGATGATGCGTCAGTTTAAAAGTAACCCCGGAAGAAAGAGATCTCAACTTATGAAATGCAAGTTGAAGCTGACCCTGCACATACGCAATATCTGATGCTGCACCAGCCTGTCGCTCTGGTGATACGATCAACGCCTTACTCTCCGGATGGATCATCACACATTCAAATTTTCCTCCGTTCTGAATAAATGATCGCAGTTTACTGTAATTATAATTGATGAATCCATAACTACAAACCGCCTGCTGACAAATCCGTTTAGCATTCAACAACCTGCGCACCAATTCCTGGTCATCCCATTCATCAAACACAATAATATCCGTGCGCTCAAGGATCTTCAATTTCCCGGAAACTAATTCGCGATCAGGTACCTTCAGACCATTTCCTGCAATAGCATAAATTTCAATTGGCTTCTCTACATTTTTAAATGAATAAATGCCCAACGAAACAAAAGAATTCTCTCCTTTTCCCGAAATACTGTCAAGGACATTCCTGGAAAGAAGTATCGATCCGGATACTGCAATAGATTCAATTCTTGAAGCAACATTAAGCGGATTGCCATATACCAGACTGCTGTCCCCGCGTATTTCACCTATGTGAATTCCAATCCTGACAGGGACTATGGGTTCATCCAGAAATATTTTTTGCAATGCAACAGCGCATTCTACACAATCCGATGCGCTCGTAAAATAACTAAGGCTTCCATCACCAATCACTTCCTGCACGACTCCATCATATTCCTCAATCAATTCAACAATCGCGTTTTTATGCTTGATATTAAGCTTCAAAGCCAATACATCATTCTCCTCTATCATGGAAGTATATCCCACGATATCTGTATACATGACCGCGACGAGTTTTTGCATTTGTTTTCTATGAGTCACGAAACTATGAAAAGTCCGCCGCTACCTCCTACACCCTAAAAAGGGGACTATTCGAAAGTTTTATCAAGTCCCCCTTTTTAGGGAGTAAGGGGTAAAACAAGGTATTCTTTCCCCCACCTCAGGTATTTTAAGGATACTAAAACCCCGTCCTTTGCATCGTAAAACTATAATTATGCGAATTCTTTCATTTTCTTTAAAATTGATATTCCTGGGTTTCATTGCATCTGTATCATTGACAAGCTGTAAAGATGAGGCAGTCACACCCAATACCGCAACAATCTCAGGCACAGTGACGATCGAAAATACCGATCTATGGGCTACCTGGAAAGACAGCGGCGTAGTAGAACTTGTCATCTTCCCGGCGTTTAGTTTAAATCCACCTGCTGGATGGGGAGATATTCCTGATGACTTCTTTGGACCCGGTGTTCCTGGAGGACGATATGCTCTGGGAGCTCCGTACAATGCACAAGATCCGATCGTGGTGGGTTATTCTCCCAATGTCAGTGGGTTCAAATATAATATCACTGTTGACCCCGGTACATACTCTGCAGTTGCGTTGGGTTTCAGACACAACCGGATCACCGATCCAAGTAAAAAGACTGCTACTCTTGGTGTCTATTGGGATCATCCGAATGAAGTGAGTCATGGAATTGTGCTTAAAGTGGATGTAGGCGGTGGACAAATTGTAAC
>JBDUDG010000116.1:0-8868 GCA_040003045.1 Saprospiraceae bacterium
CTCTACGAGGTGAGCATCTGGGCCAAGCTCCCCGGTTCGGAGGAGCAGTCGATGGGCGGCAAAGTAGCAATGTTAATGGCCCTGATGTATCCTGAACGGATTGACAAATTGATTGTCGTGGATATCGCTCCAAAGAAATATCCCGCGCATCATCATAATGAAATTGATGCCATAAAATCCATACATCCATCGGAACTAAAAAATCGATCTGAAGCTGAAGAATTACTTACTGCCCATCTTGGTGATGATCAGGCGACCATCCAGTTTTTGTTAAAAAATCTCTCCAGAACACCGGAGAATGGTTTTGAATGGAAAGCAAATATGCCAGTGCTGATATCGCATTATCATAATCTTATGGACAATATTTCAGCCCGGAACATATATGAAAATCCTGTACTTTTTCTAAGGGGCCAACTATCAAATTCTGTAATTGCCGAAGATTGGACGGAAATCAAACGCCTGTTTCCGAACGCAATAGAATCGATCATAGGCAATGCGGGACACTGGGTTCATGCAGATCAACCTGAAGCCCTGACCGACCAGGTTTTAAATTTTTTGAACCAATAACGTCATCTACCTTCCCTTTCCCATAACATTCGCGGAGATTCGGTCTGAAAACCGTAACTTTGGAGACCCACCAAGAGCTAAAAACTCACGATTATGATGGAACACAGGGCATTCTTCTCTATTCTCCTCTTTATTTTTTCAGTGCAAATTTCCTTCGGACAGATGATCCAGGGACAGGATACGCTTGTCGGGAATGAATGGATCACATATGGTCAGAAGTATTATAAATTTTCCTTGAACGAGGATGGAGTTTATAGGATATCTATGGGAACCTTACAGGGAGCAGGTATTGCCAATGGGACAGCGCAAGGTTTAAGATTCAGAATTTTCAATAAAGGTGTCCAGGTGCCACTTTATGTATCTACTGATGCCCAGTTCGGCGGATCAGATTATATTGAATTTTACGGATATAGAAACAGGGGAGAGTTAGATCAATATCTTTTTGCAAAGCCCTCAGAAGATATGCTTCATCCTGACCACAGCATGTATTCAGATGATAATGTGTATTATCTCACACTTGAAGGAACTGATTCTCCACTTCGTGTTGAAACACTTGTAAATAATCCTTCTCAACCGCCTGCTCCGGCCGCCTATTATTTACATTCAGAAGAGATCAGTTATACGGCAGGTTATAATGATCTGTATTTTCCCGTATCAGGTGGCGGCTCAGTATCCTATTCCAGCTATCTCCATGCCGAAGGATTTTGTAAAGCAGCAGAAACGAATACCACTATCCAAATCCCTGCTCTAAGTAGGTATGTCACCGGGCCTGATGCTACGCTTCATCTTCGGATGACGTCGACCAATTATTCCGACAACTTAATTAACAGGCTACATTATTTTGTAGTGTCATTGAACAGCCAGGTGCTTGATACGATCACAGCAACAAATATTCAGATTAAGGATTTCACCTATACTGTTCCAATTTCTCTTCTGATAGATGACAATCAATTCAAGATCACCAGCATTAATCCTGCAAGTCGTGAGTCCTTAGTTAGTGTTGAATTGACCTATGCACATACTACAATATTAAATTCAACGCCGCAGGCTTCAATACTGATTAGTGGACCATCAGAAAGCCAGCATTTTATTTTCGATGGATTTCCGCATCAGGGGATCGAACCTGTGTTATACAGTTTTGATGGAAAACAAAGAATGATCGCATCCATTGATGGACTCAACAGGGTTGAATTTGTCTGGCCGGAAATAACTGTCAGTAAACGTATCGATATAGTGGATGCTGCTGCCGGCGTCAAGTCCATCACGCAGCTTGAGGTAAAAGAATTCACTGATTACAAATCAGACAATACTGAATATGTCATCATCACCCGACCTGATCTTATGGAAGTTGGAACGGGAAGTGAATATGTGCAATACAGGAGTTCTGCAGCAGGAGGGTCATACAGGGCGAAGGCATACTCCATTCTAGATCTCTATGATCAATTCGGATATGGAATAGAAAAACATCCACAAGCCATCCGTAATTTTGTAGAGTATATGCACCGCAATTGGCCCGGAGCTAAAATGATATTTCTGATAGGACGTGCTATTGAATACAACAAATCCAGATATGCAGGAACGGGTTGGGAAGCATCATTTTTTGTACCCACTTTTGGACGTCCGGGATCGGATCAACTTTTAGCGGCCACCAATTGGGATCTTGTAGCGAGATATCCAATCGCACGTCTTGCAGCGACTAATGCATCGGACATCCATACTTACCTGAATAAAGTAAAAGAGTATGATCATGCTGATGAAGGTGATCAGACACTTGAAGACAAGGCGTGGATAAAAAATGTGATTCATATCGGTGGTGGAATGGATGCTGATGAGCAATTTGGATTTAAAAGCACCCTAGCCACACTAGGCGATCAGCTCACCAACTCTGAGTTCGGAGCGCATGTAAGTTTTTTTCAAAAACAATCTACCGATATCATTGGAGAGTCCCAATCCAAACAGCTTGACAAACTTTTGCATGAAGGAGGCACGATCATCAATTATCTCGGGCATTCATCTACAAGCACATTTGAATTTAATGTAAGCGATCCTGCTGACTGGAACAATCATGGGCGGTACCCAATCTTCAGTGCCATGGGGTGCAGCGCCGGTGCCATTCATGGTACTGTACTCAGCCTGAGTGACCGGTTTATTAAACCTGCTGATGAGGGTGTCATCGCATTTATTTCAGGATCCGGTTCACAGTTTCCGCTTGCATTGTATCACTGGGCTGAGCCATGGTATGACTACATAGGTAACTCCGGTTATGAAGGTACATTAGGTGAATCTGTCCTGCATGGATTGCGGAATGTTAGAAATTATGTCGATGTAAACCTTGAGAGTACAAACCCCGACCGGTATTTATTGGAGCAGCAAACTGTACAGGGTGATCCTGCACTACGATTCCATCCATTGCCTGGTCCGGATTATTTAGTGGATGCAACTTCTGTTTCCATCAGTCCTGTTATATTGAATACCAAACAGGATAGCTTCACACTTCAATTCTCCATTTCAAATATTGGAAGGAATATCACTCAAAATGTAGGCTTTGAGGTGAAAATAAAATGGCCAGATGGACAAGAAAAAACTTTGGCGCATGACCAGGTGTTTTCTAATGCATTTCAAACGACAGTATCGCGTCGTTTGCCACTCAATACAAATGGTAAATCAGGTGCATTCAGATTGCTTATAAGGGTGGATCCGGATCAGCTTATCGATGAACTGCCTGCACCGCAAGCCGAAGCGAATAATGAACTGGTAGACAATCTTGGTACTACAGGTGTTCCTCTTCTCGTCGTAGACAATATTATCTCGGCTGTATATCCTCCTGATTTCGGAATTGTCAATAAAGTTATTCCTGAACTCATAGCTACGAGCAGTAATTCATTTGCAAAGCGTCAGGATTTTGTTATGGAGATCGATACTACTTCGCTCTTCAATAGCGTATCCAAAATACGTGAATTATTTCCGTCACATACAGCTACCTTGAAATGGTCACCACAATTCAATTATGTTCCTGACCGGGTTTATTACTGGCGGGTCAGTACGGACAGCATTTCACCAGAACAGCCTTTTCTTTGGAGCAAACGATCTTTTTTATATAAGCCAGGAAGCCGCAACGGTTGGAATCAATCCCATTTTTATCAGTTTACTGACGATGATCTTTCGCAGGTGAATGCCGATAGTGCTAAACAAGATTTCAAATTTGGAACCCATGCCACAAATTACCGTATGGTCAACAGGTATCAGAATGATCAGGGCTTAGTGCCTCTCTTTTATGAAGATGGTGTTTTCAATGCCAAGCTTTCATCAGGGTTTAGAAATACAGATGTGACAGGTTTCGTAGTGGCAATCAATCCGGTGACCGGGAAATATATTATCAATCCTGCAGGAGGGATCTATGGTTCTGTTGGACTTACTATCCCCATGGAGGGCTTTGCATACAATCTGAAAGATCCACAAAGCCGCCAGCAGATGATCAACCTGATTGAAAATATTATACCTGAAGGATACTATGTCTTTTTCTATACCTATCAACACCTGGACTATATCGATTATGAACCTCAGAATTGGGCAGATGATGAAGCGACATTTGGAAAGAGTATTTATTCTGTGATCGAATCACAAGCACCTTCTTCGATGATCAGAACGCTCACCACTTCAGGTAGCAAGCCTTATATCATTCTTTTTCAAAAAGGACACGGACTCATCCAGGAACAAATAGCAGCAACGTATGATGATGTTATATCGGTCAGTTTTGATGGCGGTGTTTCCCTGTCTTCAGGCAAATATACCTCTTCATTGATAGGGCCTTCTTCCAGGTGGTATTCGATCGAAAACCAGATTTCAAATCTGGTGGATACCGCTGGTCTGAATGTATTGTCTGCATGGGCGCTCAATAAAAATCTGACAGATACATTGTGGATATCACATGATCTCAATAGCCAGGTTCAGCCGATTAGCGATATAGATGCCAAAGCTTATCCGTTTATTCAGCTATCATTTGTTACAGGTGACAGCTCTTCGTATAAGCCATCGCAAATTGATTTTTGGAGGGTTTATTATGAAGGGTATCCTGAGTTTATCATTAATCCGGATGTTGGATTTGAGTATCAGGCAGACAGCCTTGCACAGGGGCGACATGTGATACTGAATACGTACGTAGAGAACCCTACCGACTACGCTGTTGATTCCCTTCCTGTTGCTTTCAGGATTATCAGCGGCAGTAATACAACACAGGAATTAAAATATAATATTGAAAATCTTGCCGATCATTCTGGTGCAGAAGTGCACTTTGATTATCCTACGGATCATCTTTCAGGTGATTACCAGGTCTTACTGGATGTCAATCCGGGTGATGTGGTTCCTGAATTAGATGCATCGAATAATATTGGAATACTTCCACTGCATGTAGAAGGCGATGCATTGAATCCGGTGCTTGATGTCACCTTTGACGGGCATCATATTTTAGATGGTGATCTTGTGGCCGCAAAGCCTGTCATAGCCGTCCAGCTACATGATGAAAATGAATTCCTTCGCCTTGAGGATACCAGCTCCTTCGTGATGTTCCTTTCTTTTCCTTCAGATGTACAGCCAAGACATATTTCTTTTTCTGAAGATTGGGTCAAATTTATAAAGGCATCGGGTTCCGGGCAAAATACAGCATCGGTGGAGCTAAGGCCAGACCTGACAGAAGATGGGATCTATACGTTGCAGATAAGAGCACAAGACGCTTCAGGAAATCTTGCAGGTGACAACGATTTTCTCATCACATTTGAAGTCATCAATGCTGAATCCGTCTCTCATATCTACAATTATCCTAATCCATTCAGTACTTCCACGAAGTTTGTTTATACATTGACAGGCAGAGGCTCACCTCCGTATTATAAGATCCAGATCGTGTCTATTACCGGCAGGATTGTCAAAGAAATCACGCAGGATGAACTGGGACCTTTGGCAGTGGGGACGCACATGACCGATTATACATGGTATGGAACAGACGAAAGGGGTGACCGACTAGCTGCAGGTACTTATCTGTACAGGTTAATCGTCAAGGATGAAAACATGAAAGTGTTTGATCGCTACAGCACACCCGGAGATGATACTTTTTTCAGGAGAGGCTGGGGCAAACTGGTGATCGTCCGATAGTCATGGTACTTCAAATATTTCTTTTTACATGGCCTGAATAAAAAGTGTTCTTCAACCTTCGCATTATGATTGTTGGTAGCCATTTTACGCTGTATCGTACAGTGTTAAAAATGGACAGATCATATCTGCGGATACACACAGGAAATAAAGTTAGATTGGATTTATAAAAAATGGGTATCCCTTTCCCGGGTTGCTCACTGTAATTTTTACCGTGTATTAAGTATATCCACATTGGCCGGGTTTTGATATTGATGGTCTGGCTCAATGCAGGGGGCCTCCAGTGTGGGAATCCATATATGGTCAATATATCAGGTTCACTTTTGTCTTCAATAATACTTGTAAATTGGTTTTTAAAACTGTTATTCCATTTCCGGAGCACATGATCAGGGAGGCTTAACTCATATCCGGCATTGAAATTTATAATCGTATTGTGAACAGGAATGAAGGCGTTTTGTACAGAATTGATGTATTCACTGCTGATTAAATCATCATTATCCAGCCGACTGCTTATGACATATGGTTCTGGTGAAGTCCTGATTTTTCTTATAATATCTTCAACGAAAGCATCAAAGTGATCGACTAATATTATTTTTAGATGCGAAATTTTATTTTTTAAAGTTGAAACTTCATTTATAATTTTTATCGGAGTATCCGAATCAAAATAAATCAGCCAGGTGAAATCAGTGTTTGATTGAGAAATTACCGAAGGGACGCAATACATATTAAAAATGCGAAGCCGCTCCTGAAGCCATTCTGCGGATGATTGAGATGTCATCCGCTCAGGTCCAAAACCAGATACTTTGATGTTGAAACGGGTTATCAAAAGATGACTAAACATGCAATAATTTTAACTTTGTCATTTATTAATATTCGTATAAGTTTAATTTAGTTTTAACAAAAGTATGCTAAAAACCATCTTGTATACCTATCTGAATTTTCTTTGGCGAGACATTTAATTCAGCGCGATTTGCCTATTTCCCGGCTGAAAAAACCCTTAAACAGAATCCGTTTACCGAAATGAACGCCAACCAATCCGAATCTTCTTTCGTAAATATTTCTTCATTTTTCCGAGAGGTGTATAGGCGCCTTTATTCGCATGAGGGAAAACAAATCCAGGAATTGGGATGTTTAAATAAAACATATTTTTTCCCACGTTGCTCCGTCTTCCAGATTGATCACCAGTAAATCATCCTGTCGGTCTTTAAAAAAATTCAGAACACTTTCTGTATGCTCCCGGTATCGATTTAAAAAACGTTCTTCATGGCCTTTTGGAAAGGATACACCATAAATATATTGGTTCATGTCAGAAGGTTTAGAATCAAAATGATTGACAACAGATTTGATCCAGGTGTCCTCATTCCGATGTGTTAGTATAAACTTACTATCCGGGAAGTATTCATCCAGTTGCCGGAAAAGCACTGGCCAGGGATTGTCTTTGCATACATCATAAGATTGAAGATATTCTTTGATTTTTTCAAAATCCGATACCCGCAATGCAGGCAGCAATTCCTGAGTCACACCACATACCCTGTACCCAAGCATGGTAAATGCCTTTCCAAGCGATGTAGTCCCTGTTTTTTGAAAACCAATGCAAAAGATTTTCGACATGTAAGCATAAACCTAGATCATCTCAAATGTATTAAGAAAATCAGGTTGATCAGGAGAGATTTACACTGAAGTGATATTTCTATTTTAACAAAACAAATAAAGGCGCGACATCTGAGGTTTTACCGGGTTATTTTTATCAATCGGAAGATTGCTATAAGCAGTGACTCAAGTATTAAAAAATATCACCGGCGTTTTAAGCGCAAATGATCACCTGTTTTTTGTAAAACTCGCCTAACAATATATTTCAATGTATTCAGATGAGATAGTGGGAATTTTGAATTGGGTATAGCTTCAAAATAATTTGAATTTGATTTAAAAACGGGCTTTCCTTTCAGACGGCTTTTCATATTTTTTTCATGAATGATTTTTAACCAGGCACTTTTAGCTGAAAGATTTTCAATCATAATGGCAGGAGGCGGATTGTCATGCGCAAAGCCAAGTACAGTGATCATTTGTTCAGCAGGTTTTCTCATTTCAATCAGGCTCGTATAATGATTCTGTTGACCTTTTTTTATTTCAGTTATGACCTTTATACGTGTATCGTACACGATGCCGGAGAGAAAATTTAAAAGAAGAAGATCTTTTTCCTTAAAATGTTCCTGTATGATTTGCATGGTATTGCGCCCCAGGCCATCGTCATTGTCAAGTCGTGTCGTGATGACAAATGGTGTATCTGTTTTTGAAATCAATTTTCTCAAATCAGACATTAATTCTGTTAGATCTGAGACTTGCCTGACTGATTTTGCCGGTATATTTTTGATCCAGTCTTCGATTTGCTTCATGTACGCAGCAGAAGTATTTTTATCACAATAAATAATCCATTGGAAATTTTTTGTGGTCTGGTGCTGAATGGTTGGCATGCAATACGTTTTGAACAGGGAAAGCCGGTGTTTCATCCAGGTTTCATCAAGGATAGGTTGGCCTCCTTTATCCTTGTTCCAGCCTTCAACAGGAACATTGAATCGTGTGACAAGATAATGCGTAAATTTCACCATAATTCATACAAAGAAAAGCCAAAACTATGGTGTGGTTTCGAAATTTTGCCTGCGTCCTGTTTGTCATTATTGCAACAGGTTACCTTTTGCTCCAGGGACAGAGTATTCTTTTCCCGATCTTTTTCGCAATGTTTTTCAGCTTTATGCTTATGCCGCTCGAAGGGTGGATTTTTAGGCACATTCCCTACAAACTGGTTTCGATCGTTTGCAGCATTTTTTCAGTGATTGCGGCTATTTCAGGCCTTGCTTTTTTATTCGGTAATCAATTGGCCAGTATCATTGGCGATATGAGCTCGATACAGGAACAGCTTAAAACCGGTGTACAAACCCTACTGTCATATTGTGACAAGAATATGCCTTTCATGAATCTCCACTCTGATCCTACATCTGTCAATCGAATAATGAATAAGATTTTGCAGGCTCCCGTTCAGTTCATTGGTTCCGGGGTTACGAATATTGCACTATTCCTTTTCAATGCTTTTCTGACCTTTATCTATATCATTTTCATCCTGATGTATAAAGAAGCACTCCGTGACTTTCTGATGATCCAGTT
>JBDUDG010000444.1:0-2640 GCA_040003045.1 Saprospiraceae bacterium
TATGGTTATGGGTTAATCGATATCAGATCACCCAGAGAAATAACAGGATTATGAAAACCAAGGAAGGGAAATTTAAAGCTGTTGAATACATGCGGGCAAAGCGCGAAGAATTGAGTCGCTTGCATAATGAAACCCCAAAAGAATATAAGAAACAATTAGAGGAAATCAGGAAAAAGTATCCAGCAAAGTTTGCCCTGCAAAAAAGGAACGAGGCATAACATCGGCTCCTATGTAAAGCAGTTTACTCCAGCAGACTGCCAAAAGTAATTTGTATTTCCCTTTTTTTTATTTTATTTCATAAATAAAATATTTATCATCATCAGGTTGTTGATAGATGGGAAAACAAGCGCCGCTTTTTAGCCTGGCGTTTTTCCAATTATCAATAACCCAATCCTTTTCGGTTGTTGATATCGTGGGAAAACAAGCACCGCCTAGCGGGGCTGTGTTTTTCCAGATATCAATAACCAAGTCCATATCAGCTCAGGCTCCTATATGTGATACGATTAAAAAATCCTCCACCTGCATCTGTGTGATTTGGAATATGGAAAAACAGGCCACTTGCTATACAATGTGAAAGTTGATTAATAAAATTAAACTCCACCGCCGATGTTTTGTAGTCCTGCATTTCAGTATGTTGAGCATTATGGATCATGTTATTTTATTGAAGTACACCACATGTATATGGAGTTTCCGATTTAATGACAGCCATTGTACGGCTTAATAATTTTCGAGCAATTTTCACCAGTATTGCTTTGCTGTCCTTTCCGGAATGACTACGGTAATACGCTTGCATGACCGGATCGAATCTGAGCGCCTGCCACGAGGCTTCTACAAAATAACTCCTGATGATTCCGTTGCCTCGCGGGTTCATTCCGGACGACCTGGTGCTTTCTCCGCTTTGGTATACACTAGGCATCAATCCGACATAAGATGCTAATTGTTTGAAATTGCCAAACCTTCGCAAATCTCCCAATTCACTTAGAATTCCGCACGCTACAATTCCACCAATACCTGGTACACTACGCAGAAGTCTATAATCTTTTTTATAGTGTGTGCGACAGTATTTTCTTAATTCATTGCTCACTTGTCTTACACTTGAATCAAGGAATTCAAAATGTCTCAGGCGACTTGCCATAGCAGCTTTCACGGTGAGATTCTGAAATTGCAATTCATCTATCCATCTCCTGAATGATTTGGTCCAATTGGCGTTTTCAAATTCAGCAGGCAATTTAATGCCCAGGTAAAGAAGTTGACCTTTGATTTGCGATTTGATCTGCCGAATGTCCTTGACAATGTCATTGCGTCTTCGAAACAGACAACGTAAATGTTCCCTTTCGATATCAGGAACCGTGATACCAATCAGCCGCTGATCTTTTAATTCCTTACAGATAAGATCCGCATCAATTCCATCTGTTTTTTGGTATTGCGACTTACCTGTGCGAGAGATATCAGCCGGATTGAAGACAATGCTGTGCCAGCCATAACTTTCAAATGCACGATGTGCTGCATATCCACAACAACCTGCCTCATAAGCGCAATGGACTTCGTGATCACCATAATTCTTTTTGACAAATTGCAAAAGCAGATCAGGATCTGAAGGGGTGGTAAATCGTTTACCCTGAAAGAGATCCGTCGCCAGTCGGACACTCCAACTTGACTTGTGCATATCGATGCCAATGAATAATTTTGATTGTGCAGTATTCTTTGTTTTCATATTCAGTTAGTTTAGACGCTACAAAGGAAACACTGAATACTGCTTTTACATAGATGCTATAAACAATGGCGGGTATCCGTTTGACGACAGTTTATTATCTTGATACAGATTACCGGGATTCGACAGATGATCCTATTGAACCGCCACTGTTTATAGCCTCGGGCGTTATAGCCAATGGTACTATTTGTGAGGACTAAATTGAAATCCTTAACTTTGCTTTCAAATGAATGAGGTAACAAGACATATTGAGCAAATCAGAAAACTTTGTGGTTCAAACAAAGTCAAGTCACTTTTTGCCTTTGGATCTGTGCTTAGAGATGATTTCAAATTTGATAGTGATATAGATTTGGTTGTAGATATTGATTCAAAGGATCCTCTAACATATTCTCACCATTACTTCAACTTGAAATTCCAACTCGAGCAATTATTTCAGAGGAAAATAGACCTGTTGGAACAAAGCAATATCAAAAACCCATATCTGAGAAAACAGATTGATGAGACTAAGGTCTTGATTTATGGATAACGAAATAAAAACATGGTTGTCTGATATCGAAGGTGCTATTTTGGAAATTTATCAATTCCTTCCAAATCAAACAGACTTCGAAGCGTTCCAGGAAGACCTTAAGACAAAGCGGGCAATTGAAAGAAATATTGAAATAGTCGGTGAAGCAATGGGCAGGATACTGAAAATTAAACCTGATTTCCCGATTACCACAGCTCGCCAAATTATTGACACAAGGAATCGAATAATTCACGGTTATGACGATGTGTCGGACCAAATAATTTGGACAATTGTTGTTCAGTATTTGAAAGAATTACAAAAAGAGATAGAACACATAAAAGAAACAGATCACTGGCTATAACATTGGCTCTAAACAATGGCGGGTATCCGTTTCCCGACAGTTTATTATCTTGATACAGATTAC
>JBDUDG010000002.1:0-28454 GCA_040003045.1 Saprospiraceae bacterium
GCAAATATTAATCTCAAAGCGGGGCTTAGATATGAATATACTAATTCAAATTTAGGATCTCTGGAACAACCTGATATTGTGGACAGACAATTTGGAAAATTGTTTCCAAGTGTTTTCCTGTCACGTGATTTTAATGAAAACAATTCCGTCAATCTATCATACAGCAAAAGAATTACTCGCCCCACTTTTGATGATATGGCGCCATTTGTGATTTTCCTTGATCCTTCCACTTTCTTTTCAGGGAATCCGGCTCTGCAACCGGCGACATCTGACAATTTCAAAATCGGATTGCGTCACAAGACTATTTTGCTTTCCCTCGAATATAGTGTAGAAGATAGCTCGATCGCACAATTCCAGGAAAGCGTGATCCCCGGCACAAATAAAGAACTGTTGTTTGCAGAAAATCTAAAGGACACCAAAACATTCAATGTTACACTCACGCTTCCTGTCAATCCCGTTAAGTGGTGGAATATGTCCTACAATATTATAGGAGGCACTCAATCCACAAGGAAATATTTTTCAGGAAAGCTAGCCAAATTTGATTTTGCCGGTTTTCAATTTTTTTCTTCACAAACGATTACCCTTCCTTCCAATTTTACATTTGAAGTTACGGGATATTACGGAAGTGGTGGACTTTTTGGTGTGACGCATATAAATGGGTATGGAGCAATTAATATCGGACTACAAAAGAAATTCGGAGAAAATGGTTCAACCCTGAGAGTAGGGTATGATGATGTATTTAACACGGAGGAATTTTCCGGGGTATCTGACCTGAAAGATCAGGGTCAATACTTCAGTGCGAAACTTCGCTTCAGTCAGCCTACCGTTAAAATCAGCTTCACCCAGAATTTTGGAAATCAAAAAGTGAAATCTATCGGTCAGCATAAATCTGGTGCAGAAGAGGAAAGAGAGAGGATAAAACAAAAGTGAAAAAACCTCTTTCATTCCTTTTTAAGCGAATGCCAAATTATATGACTGATTCAGTTACTTTGGGTCGCACCATGATTAACGTTGTTCTCCGCGGATATGTTAACCAAATAGTAGAAAGCAGGGACATATATATTCTGGGAAAGTAACCGAAGCAGTTTCCACTATGGAACGCTTTTTGTTCTTAAATTCCAAAGTTCCTCTTCGAATTTCCCCTGAAAGGACAACCTAAAATCTCATCCTGAAATTTTCAGCAATGAAATTTCAATTTCTTCTTTGGTGCAATGCGCTTGTGTTCGCTGCCTATTTTGCCGGACATATCTTTGATATATTCATTATTGTACCGAATTGGAGTTCGGGCAGCACACAGGATTTAATGCTTTTCCAGGACTTCTTTCATAAAACCAACCCGCTGGATTTTTTCAGGGTGATCATGCCCATTTCCACAACTCTCTCGGTGATTTGCTTCATTGTATTCATCCGACAGGGGAGTCCTATCGTCGCTTTACTTGGAATTTCACTTTTAATCGATATCCTCATAGACTTTGTAACCTTCCATTATTTCACTTCCATCAAACAATACCTGTTCGTTGAGAATGAGGGAGTACTTGATCCTGAACGTGTCAGACATTACGTATCCGCCTGGGTTACAGCTGACTATCTGCGCCTGGCTTTGATTACTATTGGATTCTATGCTTCTCTTAGGGCGGTAACACTGGCCATGCTCAAACGTTAATATTTCCGTTTTTAAGGCAAATACAGGCTCATTCACAGATTTTGGATTGTAAAACCTCCGTCAATTCTGCAAACTCACCCAAATTGACGGAAATGCCTCCTTTTCCTTGTCGTATCTTTGCCGGAACACTTTCCAAAAAAGATTTATGTGGTCTTTTCGTTCATGGAGATTTAGGACTGCTCCGGAATTCAGTCCAATTACTTTTTTAGTTCAGCTTTTTTTCTGCCTGGGATGCTTCTTGCCGTTTTCAATTACCCTGAAAGCCCAATGCCCCTCGATCGCTGCTATTATGATCGATGCGTGCGGACTTGAGCAGAACAATGAATTCGTTGTAATTAATTCAGGAGGAGGATTTAATGTGTCAGATCTTCAACTTGACTACGATGTCAACAATAATATTCTTAGTAATCAGAATAACGACATCAATATTGATAATGGAAATCTACCCGGTGGACCTTGTGGTTTGCAGGCCGGAAACCCGGCATTCATCACAGGTTGCACTAATGTTATTCCGGCCGGTCCAGGTACTTTAATTCCCGCCAATTCCTATGTGATCCTTGAATGCAGTAGCGGAGCCAATAACGGCACTTACAATTTTGCTGCAGTTTGCGGCGCACAACCCTGTATTTATGTAATTCAAAGTACTTGTGCGAGAACCGCAGGTGGATTTACCAATGGTGGGGGAGGAGGCTTAAGAACACAAACATTAAGTACTACAACCGGTTGCTCCACCACTTATGTTTATGATAGGGCTTTGTTAATTGGGGGTAATGGTGCTGATTTTATTCCTCCGGCAACTTATGGAAATCCCGGTTGTTCAGCACCACCAGTTGCATTTGGTAATCAACCTGTCACACCGGTTATCAGTGGTATACCTGCTTCAATCTGTCAGACGGACCCATCGATTGCACTTCCTACTACGCTAAGTGGTATTATGGGCAATTGGTCAGGCACAGGTGTCACAGCTAATAACTTTAACCCTTCAGGCCTGGGAGGAAATATAACACTCACGTTTACGCACATAGCCACTCAATGTGCGAACGTGGTTTCCACAACTATAAATGTGATCGTACCAACCACTCCGGCGATTACAGGTATCCCTGCATCCATTTGTCAATCGGCTGCATCCATTGCATTGCCTACTACACAAAGCGGCATCACAGGGACATGGTCAGGTATGGGTGTAAGCGGAAATAATTTTAATCCATCAGGACTAAGCGGAAATATAACCCTGACATTCACTGTCACGGCAGGACAATGTGCGAACAATAACACTACTACAATAACTGTCAACACACCTGTCACTCCACCTATCAGCGGTATTCAAATGAATATCTGTGAAAATGCTTCATCGATTGCATTAAACACCACACAGAGCGGTATTACAGGAACATGGTCAGGGACAGGCGTAGCAGGTAATAATTTTAATCCGTCTGGTTTAAGTGGAAATATCATACTCACGTTTACACCAACAGCAGGACAATGCGCAAACAATAACACCACTTTTATTTTTGTAAACATACCGGTTGTTCCGGCTATTTCCGGAATCCCTGCAACGATTTGTGAAACAGCTTCATCCATAGCATTACCAACTACGCAAAGTGGCATCACAGGCTCCTGGTCAGGAACAGGCGTTGCAGGAAATAATTTTAATCCTTCCGGACTCAGTGGAAATATAACACTGACATTCACCCCTACTGTTGGTCAATGTGCAAATCCTGCAACAACTTCCATCACAGTCAATACACCAACAGCACCCGCGATATCCGGTATCCCTGCGAATATTTGCGAGAGTGCTGCATCAATTGCTTTACCTGTTACACAAAGTGGTATCAACGGCACCTGGTCTGGTACCGGTGTTTCAGGAAACAGTTTTAATCCTTCCGGTCTGAGTGGAAATATTACACTCACCTTTACTCCAACAGCAGGTCAATGTGCTATTGCAAACACCACTACGATCACTGTCAATTCACTGACCACTCCACTTATTTCGGGAGTTCCTGCAAGCATTTGCCAAAGTGCCTCCTCAATTTCTCTTGCCACTATTCAAAGCGGCATCACTGGTACATGGTCAGGCATGGGCGTAACCGCAAATAATTTTAATCCAACCGGCCTCAGTGGAAATATCACATTGACATTTACACCAAATGCTGGCCAGTGTGCAAATCCAAATACAACTACCATCACCGTTAATATTCCCGTTACTCCGGCGATCAGTGGAATTCCTGCAAGTTTGTGTGCGAATGCAGCAGTGATTTTTCTTCCCACCACACAAAGCGGAATTACCGGTACATGGTCCGGAACAGGAGTTGCCGGAAATAATTTTAACCCAACCGGTTTAAATGGCAACATAACACTAACATTTACACCAGCAGCAGGACAGTGTGCCAATATAAATACAACAACGATCACAGTGAACACACCCGTGACGCCGGTCGTCAGTGGTATCCCTGCCAGCATCTGTGAAAATTCAACATCAATAGCACTCCCAACCACTCAAAGTGGTATCACAGGAAATTGGTCCGGAACAGGAGTTGTTTCAAACAATTTTAGTCCAACAGGCCTCAGTGGAAACATCACACTGACTTTCACACCGACTATAGGTCAATGTGCAAATATTGTGATGACAAGCATTCTTGTCAATACTCCAATAACACCGGCCATCACAGGGATACCTGCGACCATTTGTCAGAGTGCAGCTTCGATTGCTTTACCAACAACACAAAGCGGTATTACAGGAAGTTGGTCAGGAACAGGTGTTGCTGCCAATAATTTTAATCCAACAGGATTAAGCGGAAATATTACACTGACATTCACCCCAACAGCCGGACAGTGTGCAGTCGTTAATACTACAACCATAACAGTAAATCTTCCTGTTACTCCCGCCATAAATGGTATCCCGGCTAACATCTGTCAAACCGCAGCACCAATTTCGCTGCCGTCGGTTCAAAGTGGGATCACAGGCAACTGGTCAGGAATGGGTGTCGCTGGAAATAATTTTAATCCTGCGGGATTGAGTGGCAGTATCATTCTGACTTTTACACCGAATACAGGTCAGTGCGCTAATAATTCTACTACTAATATATTGGTCAATGTGCCTTCAGTTCCGGCGATATCCGGGATTCCAAACAACGCATGCGAAAATGGGGCAAACATCAATTTACCTACAACACAAAGCGGTGTGGCTGGTACGTGGTCAGGACAGGGTGTAGTGGCAAACTCATTTGATCCATCCGGATTGTCCGGAAATATAATACTCACTTTCACACCTAATGCAGGTCAATGTGCTAACCCCGCCACAACATCAATCACAATACATTCTCCTCCAACTTTTCAAAACCTGATGGTCGTATGTAATGGTAGTAATACAACATACACTGTCAGCTTTATGATCACCGGAGGTTCGCCTGGAACATATACTGTCAACGGCATGCCAGTAGGAGGCTCGACATTTACATCGGGTCCAATTAATAGCGGAACTCCGTATTCTTTTATGCTGAATGATGCAAATAATTGCGGTCCAGTTGTTATCAATGGGACACACAATTGTAGTTGTACCACATTCGCAGGCACGATGAATTTTGCAAACACGCCATACCAGATATGTGATGGTTCCGGTTTCACGGTAGTTCCAAATGGAAATGATATCCTCGATGCGAACGATGTGTTGGAATTTATCATCCACACAAATCCGGGCGGCCAATTAGGGACTATAATTGCAATAAGTGCAACTCCAACATTTTCATTTCCGGGAAGTGTGGTTTTGGGCCAAACATATTATGTCTCTGCAGTCGCAGGTTCGAATAACGGTTCAGGAGGTGTGGATCTCAATGATCCATGTTTGTCCGTTTCGCAGGGCGTGCCTGTTATATTTTATGCACCATCTGTTACTTTTACATCTGGCGGCTCTTTATGCGAAAATGAATGTTTTGTTTTCCAGGTCCAATTCACCGGCTTTGCACCATTCAACTTAATGTATGAGGTGAATGCAGGAGGAAATATCACCAATCTGAATCTTTCAAGCCCTACGAATATATCATCTGTTACAATCTGTCCTTCCGATTTTGGTTTTAATAATGGCACACTTCAGGTTTATCCTACCGATTTGACTGATGAAAATTGTTCAGTGGCGATCAATAATCCGGTGATACAAAACCTGGATGTTTCTCCAAATCCTGTCAATAATCTGACCCAGTCACTTTGCACAGGTCAAAGCATTACTATAAATGGAACTGTATATAATCAGGCAAATCCATTTGGTACAGAAGTATTATTGCATGCAGGAAGTAATGGCTGTGATTCGGTCATTAATATCAACCTGATGTTTCATCCTGTTGTCGTATTCAATCTGAATCAAACACTTTGTACGGGCGGCAATGTGATTGTGAATGGGAATTTATATGATCAGGCTCATCCGACAGGTACCGAGACTATTGTTAATGGAAGTTCCAATGGATGTGATTCAATCATCAATGTCAGCCTGAGTTTCAATAATGTGGTAACATTCAATCTCATTCAAACTATTTGTTCCGATGACAATATTGTCATCAATGGAACGACCTACGATGTAGCACATCCTGCCGGATCAGAAACTTTTATAGGAGGAAGTTACCTCGGATGTGATTCGGTAGTGAATATCAATTTGTCTTTTTACCCTCCGGCTACTTTCAATTTAGCTCAAACACTTTGCACAGGTGGCAGTGTTACTGTAAACGGAATAGTCTTTAATCAGGCTAATCCAATGGGCACAGAAACGATTCCAAATGCAAGTATCCATGGATGTGATTCTTTAGTACATGTTGATCTTGCTTTTAGCTCAGTCGTTACGAATAACATTACCCAAACATTATGTCCCAATGGCTTTGTGGCTGTCAATGGGAATTTTTACAATGCAGGTAATCCGACTGGAACTGAAACAATTATTGGTGGAAGTTTTCTTGGTTGCGATTCAGTGATCAATATTAATCTCTCCTTTTATCCTCCATCCACTTTTAATTTATTTCAGACTCTTTGCAGCGGACAAAGCATTGTAGTCAATGGAACTACCTATGATGAAGCAACACCTATAGGAACAGAAATCCTTAGCAATGCAAGCATTCTTGGTTGCGATTCACTGGTGAATATTAATTTGAATTTTATTACCGGTACATCTTTTAATCTTAATCAAACATTGTGTTCCGGAGGAAGTGTCATGGTGAATGGTACTACATATAACGCAGCAAATCCAGTCGGTTCAACAACGATCATTGGGGGTAATTACCTGGGTTGTGATTCAACAGTGAATGTGAATTTGTCGTTTTATCCGCCTTCAGTTTCAAATTTAAATCAGACTATTTGTCCGGGAGGAAGTATCACTGTGAATGGGACAATATATAATCAGGGACATCCAAATGGGGCCGAAATAATTTCAAACGCAAGCTCTCATGGTTGTGATTCTACGGTGAATGTGAGTCTGTCCTTTTACCCGCCATCTGTTTTTAATTTGAACCAGACTCTTTGTGTCGGTGGAAGTATTACGGTCAATGGAACAGTATATAACCAGGGACATCCAAATGGATCAGAAATTTTTGCCAATGCTGGCGCCCACGGTTGTGATTCAACCGTGAATGTTAGTCTTAATTTCATTAGTTCAACCACTTTCCTTCTTGACCCTGAAATTTGCGAAGGTGGAAGCGTTATTGTCAATGGCACGACTTATAATAGTGGGAATCCTACTGGATCGGAAACATTTGTTGGTGGAAATTATCTTGGTTGTGATTCTGTGGTGAATATTCTTTTGACTTTTTATTCGCCAGCCATTTATACTCTTGATTCAACGTTAGCTTCCGGTCAATCAGTCATCCTAAACGGAAATACTTATGGCCAGAGCAACCCAATAGGCCTGGAAACAATTATCGGTGGCAGCTCTAAAGGATGCGATTCCATCATCATGATCAGTCTTCACTTTGATAATTCATTTGCAGCTGATGTGACTTTTGAATCACCACTTTGTCGCGGAGGTAATGATGGCCTTATTACAATAGAAGGAATCAGTGGCGGCCTACCACCATATACAGTAACAGTAAACATTGGTAGTCCTGTTTCAATAGGAACGTTTCCATTTGTGTTGAGTGGACTAGTTGCGGGCATCTATCATCTAAGCATTGAGGACGCAACGGGAACGATTTTCACAAAAGATGTCACCATTCCGAGCGCACCGATCCTGACACTTGATCTTGGAAATAATATTAGCATTAATCCTGGAGAAAATGTGACACTTAGTGGACAGGCATCTTTTCCTGTCAATATGTGGAGTTGGAGCCCACCCACTTTTCTGGATTGTACAGATTGTGCACAGCCTACGGTGACATCACTTACAGAGAATACAACGTATACTTTGCTGGCCATGGACATAAATGGTTGCTCGGTGCGTGATAGTGTAACTGTATTTCTGATAAAATCACATGATATATTCGTTCCCACTTTGTTCCATCCGAATGGGGATCAACTAAATGATGTGCTTTTCATTAACACTGGTGATCATGATGCGATGGTCAAAAATTTTGTCATCTTCAATCGATGGGGCGATATGGTGTACCAGGTTCAGAATATTTTTGCTAATGACATCAGTAAGGGATGGGATGGAACGTACAGAAATGAAAAATTGAACCCCGGGGTTTATGTCTGGATTGCGGAAATCGAATTTACAGATGGGGAGAAAGCAATTTTTAAAGGTGACGTAACCCTGATCCATTGAGATCCTTTTTAAAATAGATTTGCCTGCACGTCAGGGAATAACACACGGATGAGGATTTGTTTTCAGAAAGAAACCGTTGGGAGACCGTGACAGATGAAAATATCCGAAATCAGGTGTCCTGTTCCGGACTCTCTTTTTTATTTGACATGCATGGCAATATCCAATTTGCATTCCTGTATTTATTCCGGTAATGACTAGGAATAAAATTTAGGGAAAGGTATCTTTGGATTAAACACGGTTTGCTTAGATATGATGTATAGGCGGGTGTTTCCTTAAAATCTTTCAAGCATCATGCGGCCAACTACGATTCATGAAGTTATTTCTGTCCTGGAAGAGATCATCGCTCG
The DNA here is from genome assembly GCA_040003045.1 of Saprospiraceae bacterium. Taxonomy (GTDB): domain Bacteria; phylum Bacteroidota; class Bacteroidia; order Chitinophagales; family Saprospiraceae; genus Opimibacter. Next base: position 8,747 of record JBDUDG010000002.1, read on the forward strand.
TGAAAGGAAGGAACATAGCGCCATTGGATATTTTGCTTCACTTTACCGGACAGTTACACTGAGGATTAAAGAAGGGATTGAGCACCGTGAATTTGAAGACAATCCCAGGATGGAAAGACTTGACGTCATTTTCGCCAACCGCTTCATCGATGCCTATAATTCATATAAGAAAAAAGAACGACCGACACTGAGCTGGGAATATGCATTTCAACAAGACACTAACTACTGGCCCATAGTGTTGCAACATTTACTACTCGGTATGAATGCGCACATCAACCTTGATCTTGGAATTGCAGCCGAAGAAACCAGCCCCGGAGAAAAGATCAGCGAGATCAGGAATGATTTTGACAAGATCAATCTTATCCTGTTTTCATTGGTAGCGAAAGTTGAAAATGATCTTGCTTCCATATGGCCGACCCTAAAATTTCTTCTAAAGGTCATCGGAAGGGTGGACAATTTTATGATCGATTTTAATATGGAACATGCCCGAAAGGGATCATGGAAGTTTGCGAATCAATTAGCTAAAATGAATGAGCAGGAAAAGACAATAGCCATCAAAAAAAGGGACGAAAAGATCTATCGTCTTGCCGTCCTCTGTTTAAAACCAGGCATCATCGCAAGATTATTATTTGGTATCATCCGCCTCCGCGAAAAGGGATCTGTAGAAGACAAGATCAATGAACTTTACTCATAACGGAAAGTGAAAAGTGAAAGTAAATAGTAGATAAAAAGTGGTCAAGTAAATCTGGACATCAAGATACCGCTTACCGCTTACCGTTTACCGTTTACTGAATACCGATGACCGATTACTGATTACTGAATACCGATGACCGATTACTGATTACTGATTACTGATTACTGATTACCGATGACCGATTACCGCTTACTTTTTATGTTTCCATCTTTTGTGCGACCATAACCAGGATGCTGGATTGGAAAGAATATCCTGTTCGAGAAGATGAGTGACTTTTTCTGTTATTTCTCCATATATGGTATTGGCAGAATCGTCAGTGACAGGGACAAATTCCAAATGGTAGTATCCTCTTTTGATTTTATTTAAACGGGAATAGATGACGGGAAGATTAAATGATTTGGCATAATGTTCTGTTCCAAATAAGACTGCTGTATCCTGGTGAAGGAATTTCATCCAGTATGATTTCCCGGGAACAGGAGGTGACTGATCTATCGCAAAGACCATGGCGAAGAGTTCTTTCGATGGAGAAGTGAAAAATGATTTCACTTCTTTCACAGGCAACATGAGTGTTCCTTCTTTACTTCTTGCGCTGACCATCTTTTTATCCAGGTATGAATTGCTCAGGGGCTTATAGATCACGACAGCACGGTGATCAATGAAAGTATTAAACGCGGTCAGCATCAGCTCCCAACTATTCATGTGCCCAACGGCAAGAATTACATTTTTTCCCTGAGCGTAATATTGATTGACCACATCAGGATTGATGCACTGTATATGTTTAATCAGTTGTTTATGAGAAAGGGTAAATATTTTTTGACTTTCCAATAGAACGTCACATAGATGTCGGTAGAATTTTTTTGCAATAACATCAAGCTCTTTATCTGATTTTTCCGGAAATGAATTGCGCAGATTGGTCATCACCACTTTTTTACGGTAGCCGGTGATGTAAAACAAGACAAAGTATAGAAATCCGGAAATGAAATGAAGGACAGAGAAAGGCAGAATAGAGATCGGGATCAATACAAGATAATAAAGGATCAAGCTGAATATTCTGCTCATGGATATCCTTTATCAGTGCGTAGTGGCCTTTAGAAATGCATAAGAAACACCTCCTTTTTCGTTGCTGAAAACACTCAACTGATCAAAGCCATCAAAATCATTCCACTTAATCACACGGTCATTTATGATCGTAGGCTCCACATATTTGATGCCAAGGGCTTGTATGATCTTATCTTTTGTGAATGGAATATCATCCATGTGATTGACAGTGATCCAGTCTGCGATATCCTTCATAAACACCACTTCGATATTGCCAGCTTTATAGATGTAGCTTTCGCATGGACAGGGTGCATTGGAAGGGGAAATGGATTGATGCCCCACCGGATCACCAAGGTAAGCGTCTACAATCTCCTTTGATTTCTTGGCGATTTGGTTGATGTGAATGAAGACATTGCTTTCCGGTTTTATTTTGGTGGTGTCCCTTTGTGAAGAGGACATTGTTGCGGAAGAATCATTTGCAGGAGTCTTGCCTGTTCCATTGCAGGATGTAATTAAAAGGGCCTGTTGTATGATCAGGATCAACATCAGTATTCGAGTCAGGAAATTTGGCACAAGGAAGGATATTATTTTTTTATATATGAAATGTCCGGCCAAAAGTACCTGTTAATTTAGTTTGTACACTGATTTAACGAAAGATCTTTAGTACCAGCTTCATTACAGAGTTGAAAAAATGGCCTATTTTGGCGTGGCGTAAAGTCAAATCGTCAAAACCATCCTAGCCAAGGTCTATGCAATTCAAAGAAGAGCCAATGCCTTCACTGTCCGAGGTCAATGCCTCAGTGGACGTAATGAAGGCTACTTCTAACCGCAGAAAGCTATTTTCTTTCCTGGGACCGGCTTATCTCATCAGTGTTGGGTATATGGATCCGGGCAACTGGGCTACAGATCTTGCTGGCGGCAGTCAATTCGGCTACAAGCTTCTTTGGGTCCTGTTGATGTCAAATCTCATCGCTCTTTTGCTTCAGAGCCTGAGTGCCCGATTGGGTATTGTCCGTAGTCGTGACCTTGCACAGGCTTCACGCGAAATGTATCCAGGGTTTGTCAATACATATCTATATATACTCGCTGAAATCGCCATTGCTGCCTGTGATCTCGCTGAAGTGCTTGGAATGGCTATCGGTTTGCAATTATTATTTCATCTTCCTTTAGTCTGGGGTGTGAGCATTACGGTATTAGATACATTCCTGGTGCTGCTATTATTTAATTATGGCATGCGAAAGCTGGAAGTCTTTATCCTGTCGCTGATCGCCATTATTGCACTGAGTTTTTTAGCCCAGATGTTTTTTGCACAACCAAATATTGGTGAAATTTTTACGGGACTTGTTCCCGGCATTCCAAATAGTGCGGCACTATATATTGCTATCGGAATAATTGGAGCCACTGTGATGCCACATAATCTTTACCTGCATTCATCGTTGGTGCAGACGCGGAAATTTTTGCGCAATCCCTCCGAAATAAAAAAGGCCATTAAATATAATATCATCGATTCGGTCATCGCTTTGAACCTTGCCTTTTTTGTAAACGCTGCCATACTCATTCTTGCAGCTTCTGTTTTTTTTAAAAATGGATTGTTTAGTATTGCCGAGATCCAGGATGCATACAAATTACTACAGCCGATGCTGGGGACAAGATGGGCTCCAATACTTTTTGCCGTTGCCCTCATTGCCGCTGGTCAGAGTTCCACGATCACGGGTACACTTGCGGGCCAGGTCATCATGGAAGGATATCTTAATCTGCGGATCGCTCCATGGGTCAGAAGATTGATGACGCGTCTCATTGCTATCGTACCTGCTCTTATCATTATCAATTTGATTGGCGAAGGTGCTACAGGAAGCCTGTTGATATTAAGTCAGGTGATTCTGAGTCTTCAGTTGGGATTTGCCATCATCCCTCTTATTCATTTTGTGAGTGACAGGGAGAAGATGAAAGAGTTTACCATTAAAATCCATGTTAAAGTTATGGCGTGGATCTCGGCTGCCATCATTGTGGGACTGAATGCAAAACTCGTCATTGATACGATGAATGGATGGATGATGACACCCGGTGAAAACAATTGGATATTGAAAATTACAGTATTGCCTGTAGCGATATTTACTGCAGTTATTTTATTGTACATCACCTTTATGCCGCTGATTATCCGGAAGAAAAAATACAGGGAGCCATTGCCACATGGAACATTCAGTGAGTTTTCAACGGTGGTGCCGAACCGCTACTCCCGCATCGCGATTACGATAGATTTTACAAAAACGGATCACAATACAATCAGGCATGCGATTTTGCAGGGGGGAAAGGATGCTGAATACAGATTGATCCACGTCGTAGAAACAGCCGGTGCGCTTGCGTTTGGAAAAGAAATCCGCGACTATGAATCCGAGTCAGATGAAAAAAACCTGATGATGTATTCTGAGAATCTTACAAAACTCGGTTATCGTAATTCCATCGCCATGGGATACGGTCGTCCTAAAATCGGGATTGTACAAAAGGTGAAAGAATTCAATGCAGATCTCCTTGTCATGGGTGCTCACGGACACAAGGCGTTCATGGATATGTTATTTGGAACTACGGTTGATGATGTGCGTCATGCTCTTGAAATACCTGTGTTGATTGTAAGATGAGGAATGACGAAAAGTTGACATGGAGCGCATTGTGGAAATCACCGCGGACAAAATGGGGAATTATTTTTTGTATCATCAGTATACTGATCCTTGTTTTTTATTTGCCATCTTATTATGGTGATGTGATCCAGCCAAAACAGGGCATCTATTTGAATGATGTGGTGCTGAATCTTTTCACGCCGTATAATTGGTCGATTTTAATTTTTACACTGATTTATGTTTCAGTTGCGCAAACTATTTTTTCAGTGGCTCGTTTTCCATCGCTTATACTTTTAGGGTTGGCAACGTATTTTGCAGTTTCGTTGATTCGTATGTGGACGATGTATATGGTGACACTTGAGACGCCTGTTGATATGATTTTGCTGATAGATCCGATTTCCTCACTATTTTATCCGACGGGCACTTTTGCGAAGGATATGTTCTTTTCGGGGCATCTCAGCACGATGACTGTCCTGGTTTTGGTGGAGCGTAAAAAATGGGCTAAATGGGTGAAAGCCGGCTTCACTTTGGTGATCGGGATACTTCTGGCATGGCAGCATGTCCATTATACGATCGACCTGGTGGTTGCTCCTCTGGTCTCCATTGGGGTTTTTTATAGTCTTGGGAATCTTTTAGGTGTTCGTATAAAGGTCTGAAAACCAATAGGTAAGAATCCTTTAAATGTAAAACTTGTTAATAAAAAGTTTTCATGTTAAACAAGCAATAATATTGAAGTAACTTTCGATTTACAAAACATACAAAGTAGCTACCCCTCATGCCCGAGCAAATTATCCAAGAAAAGCCCATTGAGTACAAAAGCTATCCAGTTTTTTCCCTTGGCTCGTCTCTGACTCCGGAACAAAAGGAGTTCTTTCATAAGAATGGTTTTATCCATTTCAAGAATTTTGTAAACAAAGAGGTTGTTGGCAAAATGCTACAGGAATCTGAGCGTATCCAGGATGAATGGATCGCTGAAGATCGAAAACTTGTCAATGGCACACCTATCAAATATGGAAAGGATGTAAATGGAAAAACCATCGTTCAGCGTTTTGCATTTCTCAATCAATTTGGTGAAATCTTTCAGCAATTTCTTGGCGAGCCAAGATTACAGGCTTTATTCGAGCTCAACGGTGCTACTGATTCCCGTCTTGGTGAAAATGAAAAAGATGGTCTTGTATTCAATCATTATGTGAATACGACTGACAGTAATTATAGTCAGCTTGCATGGCATACAGATGTCCTTCGCGATATTTTTTATGGCAACAAGGTGATGCCGATGCTGAATCTTGGATTGCATCTTGACAAATCCACACCTGAAAATGGTGGCCTCAGATTATTACCCGGTACGCACAATAAAGGTCTGTTCACACTTCTATTCAGAAAGGTGTACTATATGAACTACAAAGCCGACAAAGATGAAGTTGGCTTGTCTGTGGAACCTGGTGACCTGACCGTGCACGATGGCCGCTTATGGCACAGAGTTGCGCAATCTCCTTTTGTTGGTGAAAAGAGCCGAAGAAGAGTGATGTATATTCCGATCATCTGCGGAAAATTCGAGCCTCGCACAAAGACCAGCAAACCTCTACTGTATCAGCGCTTCATGGCAGTTACAAACAAGTAACATGTCATACGCATTGATTACCGGCGCCAGCGGAGGAATCGGCTGGGCCATGGCAAAAGAACTTGCTTCTGCAAAACACGATATCCTTCTACTGGCACGCTCAGAAGAACAGCTTAAATCAAATGCGGATGATCTGCGCAAAAATTTTGGCGTAAAAGCCGATTACCTCGCAATTGATCTTTCTGTTCAGGATGCTGCTTTAAAAGTTGCCACATGGCTTCGCGAGAAAAATTTTGCTATTGATATCCTTATCAACAATGCAGGTTTTGCGACATGGGGTAAGCTACAGGACCTTTCTCGCCAGGAATTGAACGAGATGATGTTTCTCAACATGGTGACACTGTCGGACATGTGCAAGGTATTACTCCCGATGTTGCAGCTAAATAAACATGCCTACATCCTCAATGTTTCAAGCACATCTGCTTACCAGGCAGTAGGAACGTTGGCTAGTTATGCAGCTACAAAGGCTTTCGTACTGGTATTCTCGAGAGGTCTGCATAAAGAATTAAAAGGGACAAATGTGTCTGTGTCCTGTTTGAGCCCCGGCCCTACATCAACGGGCTTTGTTGATCGCGCTCATATGGAAGTCATCAAAGAAAAGGCTGAAAAATTCAGTGTCACACCTGAATCAGTTGCAAAAATTGCTATCAAAGGAATGTACGCCAAAAAGGCTGAAATCATACCGGGTGCGCTAAATTACGTGGCTGCAAAAATGGCTGAGATCATGCCTAAATCCATCACCGAGAAGATCGCCATGGATCTGTATAAGGTGAAAAAATAAAGGACGAAGGACCAAATACCTAATGAGCCCAGTCATACTTTTACTACTTGCTATTGCACCGGGTTTTGCCATTGCTGCATATTTTTATTTCAGAGATCGCAGTGAACCAGAGCCTTCAGGCCTCTTATTGATCAGCGTGCTTTTTGGTGTCATCAGTTTCTTCATTACCAGAGGTCTTGGATTTTTATTGCATGAATATGTTTACGTTGTTGATGAAAGTCCTGTGCAACAAATCATCAATGCATTCCTATTCATTGGTCTTTTGGGTGAAGGTGCCAAGTTTCTTTTCCTTCGTGGATTTACATATTATTATAAAGCATTCAATCAGCCATTTGATGGAATTGTGTACGCCGTCATGGTAGCGATGGGCTATGCTACTGCAGAGAATATTCTTTACGTAACTACTGCAAATCATGGGATTGATGTCCTTCGATTATTTACCATCGTGCCTGCTAATGCTGTCTTTGCAGTGATCATGGGATATTTTCTGGGAGAAGCAAAATTGTTCCCATCAAAAACTATCCTCTATAGCCTGGCTGCATTGCTCCTCGCAGCAATCGCACACGGATATTATGATTACTTCCTTGATGCCGTCAACATCAGGGGTCTATGGATGCAAGCCATTACTTCTCTTGCGCTCGTTGTTTTCTTGAGTCAAATAGCCATCCGGAAAAGAAGGGCTGAAAACCTTAAGAAAATGGATTCATGATGTGATGTGAACAGAATAAGAGAAGTGTTGTTACCTACTTGACATTTTTCAATTCACTTCTTTAAAACGAACTATCATGAACAAGCCAGTAGGTGTCATTCTCATTATTTTTGCCCTTGTCCTGGGTTATGTTGGAGTCAACAAACTAGACAATAGTGGTGGCTCAGTCAATATTCTTGGTATCAAAATTAATGCGCAGGATAAAGGAGAAAAGGAAACTGCCTATATTATTCTCGTAGGTGCAGCTTTGGCATTGGTAGGTGGTATTTCATTGTTGAACAGCAAGAAATAGAAGGGATAATATCCAGAATGCATCGCAAGAAGATTTCTTGCGATAATTTCCTATTATCGTAGGGGCAAGCCTGCAATTACCTCGAAAATATATTCCTGGTAAATTCTGTATAGCAGCGGGGCTTGCCCCCGCTGAAATTGTTGTTAATATTAGCCGGCAAATTCCCACCATCCCAATTGTGCTTGAAAAAACCAGGGAAATGGACTTTTAATTAAATCAGTCGTAATTTATTTTTTAGGAAGATTTCATGCATTACCTTAACAGTCTTTAGGTAATTCATAAAATCAAGGAAATGATAAAACACAAGGGTGTTACTATTCTAACCCTGTTGACCGGCGTCTTGCTATCCATTTCTACCGGCCTATATAATAACTTTCCGATCACTTATCCTGACACAGCCGTTTATCTGGAATCTGGGATATTAAATCTATTGCCAAGGGATCGACCCATTTTTTATGGATGGTTTTTAAGGCTCACCCATATGATGGAAAATTTATTCTTTCCCATCATAGCCCAGGGTCTGCTGATGAGCATTGTTCTGTATTTATTTTTTCATTACTTCAGCAAGGCCGCCAACAGATCCATGCATTTTTTAATTTCTATTTTTATTCTAACCTGCTTCACCGGATATTCTTTTTTTGTGAGCTTTCTGATGCCGGATATTTTCACATCTGTTCTCATGCTTTCACTTGCCTGCATTTTTTTTGCTGATTTGAAAAAGGCGCATCTTTGGTTCCTGTTGCCTGTATGCGTATTTGCTACCATTGTTCACAATTCACATTTTCCTGTTTTTATATTGTGCCTTCTGTTTTTCGGTGTTAAATATGTATTGCTTAATCACGGAGCTGATCGACCTTATTTTATAAGAAAATGGATGTTGGCCTTCTCCGTTTTTATTTCAGCAGTGGTGATTATGCTTTTTGTCAATTTCATGTTCACGCAGCGATTCTTTCTTAGCCGGAACGGACATGTTTTTCTGACGGCAAGGTTAAATGAACTGGGTATTTTAAAACCTTTCTTAGATGAAAAATGTGTAGGTGACCAATATATATTGTGCCCTTATAAAGATTCACTTCCAGTCGATTTAATTTGGGATTCTACCAGTCCATTGAACAATACAGGCGCATGGGAAACGTCAGATCAAGAATACAATCATATGATCCATGATATCTTGTGGAATCGAAAATATTTACTTCGGTTTGCATCAGCGGCATTCACTTCTACACTCGCTCAGTTAGGTAGCTTTGAAATTGAGCCTCAGAACCCAAATATTCTATCCTATATCAATGAACGATTTCATGGCAATGCCCAGAACATTTCATTTCAAAATCGCGGAAACGGAAGACTTAAGTTTGAAAAGCTGAATGACCGGCAGAATATTTTTGTATTTGGATCATTTACAGCACTGGTTTTACTGCTTCTGTTTTATACAAAATGGACAGGAAGGAACAGGCATCTGGTGATTTTCTTTTTATGGGCTGTTCTGTGTAATGCTATGGTCTGCAGTACATTTTCTACTGTATTAACCCGTTACCAGGGGAGGGTGATATTTCTTATTCCTCTTGTTTTTCTTTTAATTTTACCATCATTGGATCTGCCATCTTATTTTCAGAAATTATTTAGATGATAAAAATTAAATAATCTTATTTTAATTCAACAGTTTTTGCTGCATATTATCTAAAGTAATAAAGTTAAAATTGCATCAATAAATTGTAAATTAATCCCTACCGTATAGTTGATGTAAATTATTTTATAATTCTTCATTGATCACGATTACCGCCATAAGGTTATAAGTGTCAGGAATATAATAATTGATGAAAGTTGGTATCTTGAACAACAGTGAGTGAATACTGTTTATCCGTCTTCCGCGGAGTAGGCGAGGTTGATCGTCCTTTGAATAGTTAGAATCATTTAATTTGGAACATATTTTCTATCTTCTTTCTGAGTATAGGTATTTATTGTTATTTCCATTGGCAATAGTGGAAGGCCCAATCATAGCTGTAATCGCAGGTTTTTTGTGCACCGGCTATTATTTAAATCCATGGATTGTGTTAATCATAATTGTTATGGGAGATATCACAGGCGACTCTCTGGTTTATTTGCTCGGTAGGTTTGGAGTGCCGCCATTTATAAAAAGGATCACCATTAGATTTGGTGTTATGCACGAGAAGATTCAATCCGTGCATGCATATTTTGATGCCAATCCGGCAAAAACTATATCATTGTCAAAAATAACTTTAGGTGTAGGGTTCGCAGGAATATATCTGGCAGGATATGCAAAAATACCTTACAATAAATTTATCCGCATTTGTCTGATCATTTCTGCTCTTCAATACGTCGTATATTTGAGCATTGGAGTGTTGTTTGGAAGTGCATATAAGCAGATTAGCCAATACATGGATTATTTTACAGCACTGATTATTATTCTAACCATGTCTATTCTTCTATTTGTTTTAATAAGATTGAAGCGTAATAAAATATGAAAATACTTTTTATATCAGACAGTTATTTCCCTCATATCAACGGAGTTTATTATTTTGTTTGTCGTATCGGATCCATGTTACAGGACGCCGGACATCAGGTTGCAATTATAGCTCCTTCTTCTTCAACTTCTTCCTCCATCAAAAAAATAGATGGCCTTGATGTATATGGTGTGCCTTCCGTATCTGTCATATATTATCCTACAATCCGTATACCCGTACCTCTATTTCTTAAATCCCGTGTCCGTACTATAATTAAACAATTTAATCCTGATATTATTCACCTGCAGGACCATTCTTTAATATGCAACGCTGCAATTCAATTGAATCGGAAATTAAAAATCCCTATAATCGGTACCAATCATTTTATGGCGGAAAATATTACTGGTTTTCTGCGTAGGCAAAGATGGAAACAACGACTGGAAACAGTATTGTGGAAAGGGTTTTCCAAAGCTTATAACCAGGTGAAATTAGTGACGACTCCCAGTGAAACAGGAGTAAACATTATCCGCTCCAAATTAAAAGTGGATACGATCGCCATTTCCAGTGGTATAAATCTTGATAAATTCAATCCTTACGGGGATACGAGTGATATTAAAAGGAAATATGGCATTCCGAATAAACCTATTTTGTTGTCTGTAGGCAGGCTTGATCCTGAAAAACATGTTGAAGAAATACTCCAGGCAGTAGCCATAGCGATAAAAAATATTGATTTTTCATTTGTGGTGGTTGGTAAAGGAACCAGGAAAATTGCTCTGGAACAACTCGCCCACAAATTGGGTATTTCTAAACACGTATTATTTACTGGTTTTGTCCCGGATGAAGACCTTCCTTATTTTTATAAGTTAAGCCGATGCTTCATAATAGCCAGTACTGCTGAGTTGCTGAGTCTTACCACTTTGCAGGCCATGGCTTCTGCCAAACCGATCATTGCAGTGAATGCAGGTGCCCTTCCTGAATTAGTAAGGGATGGAAAAAATGGGTATTTGTATAACGAGGGTGATATATCTAACCTGGTTCAATGCATAGAAGAAATTATTTCTTCAGATGAGCTTTATATACACATGGGTGAAAAAAGCCTTGAATATGTACAGCAGCACGACATTTATAAAACATTGGCAGCATTTGAGAAACTCTACGAAAATAATATGAGTCAGCCTCCTCATGTCAATTTGGTGCATAGAGAGGAATACGCATTCTGATTTTTCCTTTCAGGCTAAGCCCACTGTTTAAATGTAATTTTAAAAAATATCTCTGGGAAGTTCCTCAATTTTTTAATTTTCTTTCGAATTAATCTTATAGGCCCGGTGGATTCACAAGCAGTGAAATGGACTCCCATATTCTCTTGTATCCCTAGTCTCCGCCTGGAATATTTTAATAATGCTCCAGTAGGTTAATTAATTCAAGCCTTCTTTTTCACAAGTTTTAGTAGGGAAAAATACAGTTTAATGAGATATCTTAGCTGAATTCTTAACCGAAGGGATCAGGTGAGATAATTGTGTTAAAGCTAAAATGCAATACCATGTCCCGAAATCTACTTTTCAGTGTTATTTGTTCTCTTTTTTTAACGGCGTGTTCTTCCACTACAGTCATCATGCCCAGGAATGTAGCCCAGATGCACGATGTTCAAAAAAGAACTTCATGGTCATTCTTATGGGGTGCGATCCAGGACAAACGTTTTGAAAATACCGAATTCACCAATTGCGAAGGAAATGGCCTGTCGATGGTCAGCGTCAAAACGAATGCAGCCTTTGTCCTCTTGAATGTAATTTCATTGGGAACAGTTATGCCCATTCGTCTTTCGTTTGATTGCGCAAAAGATGCCCAGCTCACGCCGTCTGATCATTGATATCCTGCCAAAAGGGAAATAATTTTTGAAATCGTATTTAATTATTTACCGAAAGAATTAGCTATGCCTGTCACAAACAATTACCAATGGACCAATCTCCATGAGAATATCAATTTCACGGTAGAACAATATCACGTTGTCCTGAATAGGAACCCGAATGGTACGCCCCCTTCAAATTACATTGACAAATGGAATAGTGGATTGAATAATATTAGAGCGGTGATACGAAGCGCACTCACCAATCATAAAAAAGTACGTGCAGTAGGTGGTGGTTGGTCATTGTCAGATATTCAACAGACAAATGGATATTTGATCAATACAAATGCGCTCAATATGATTGAGCCGGGGTTGAGTGCTGCAAATGTGGAAGCTGGTATAGACGGAACTAAATATTGTCTTGCGCAGTGTGGTGCTTCCGTCATGGAGATCAACACACAGCTACTTCAAAGCAACCTGGCATTATCTACTTCTGGTGCAAGTGATGGTCAAAGTATTGTTGGTGCGATTTCTACCGGTACACATGGCTCATCATTCACTTTTGGATCCATGCCTGATTTTGTGGAAGGGATTCATATTGTTGTCTCTGATATTTTGCATTACTGGGTTGAAGGGAATAATAGGGTCGTATCCGATGCGTTCATTAATGATTATGCAACCGGAGCAACAAGGATCAATGATGATTCGATACTGAATGCAGCCATTGTCAGTTTTGGATGTTTCGGTGTCATTTTCGCAGTTCTGATCAAGGCTGAACCTATCTATGCATTAAAGAGATGCCAAAAATATTTTCCATGGACGACGATCCAAAATTATGTGAGTGATCCATCGAATCTCGGCAATTTAAATTTACCGATTGCAAATCCATATTACTTTTCTGTTTTGGTGAATCCATATAAATTGGACAATACCGTAGTAACTGTCATGGAAAAGGTTGGTTATACTGCTCAAATGCCCCCAACATCAAATCCAACTTTTGGACCTAGTAATGATGTGCTTCATGTCATCGGCAAGGTAAGCTCCATCATACCGGGTACGATCCCCACTATTATGAAATGGCTGGATAAGCTGATCCGGAAGCAATACCCGGAATACAATCAAATCATCAGTATTCCCGGCTTTACTTTTATGGATGGTACGTCTGTTGCAAAAGGAAAAGCATTAAGTGTAGAGATCGGGATTGATGCGAGTCAGGCACTGATAGCTGCAAATATTATTATTCCTCTTTGCACTACCATTCCATTCCCCGGGATCATTACATTCAGGTATGTGAAGAAGAGTAAGGCGACATTAGCATTCACAAAATATCCTGTGACTTGTGCAATCGAATTTCCGGCTCCATTTTCAAATGCAACTTCACATTTTTATTCGGCATTGTATGCAGCACTTGATCTTGCCGGCATTGAATACACCCTGCATTGGGGCCAATGCAATAACCTGAATAGTGTAAATGTCCGGACTAAATACACCAATGCTGTTGTGGATAGCTGGATAGCGGCACGTCAAACCATCCTCACCACCAATCAATTTCAGAGTTTGTATTCGAATGATTTTCTGCATAGGGTAGGATTGGATACTTTAAGTGCGGTGGTGGGACCGATTGTTTAGCCAACGAAAAAGGCAAAGCGTGAATCAGTCGTTCGTTTCGGCTCCGCTCAACGACCGCTAAAGATATTTACCTGTTGATTTCGGCTTCACTCAATCAATGAGGAAGATATCTCAGGGGTTCGTTGAGGGATATCTGCTACGAACCCCTGAGATTGGAAATAGCTGCGAGAAAAAATGCTTAAGAATTTTCTTTTATTCAATCAGTATCAATATTCCAGCTCCCCACACAGGTGTTTCGTCGCGGCCATCAATTCCAAATTCAAAACCTGGACCAAGTGTCAGGTGCTCACTCACTCTCAATTCAGTTGAAACTTCTATAGTATTATAAGGTTTATGTTGTTCTGCATCAGGCAAATTTTGGGTCGCAAACTCGTTGCTTTCGTTATTGTAGTCCACAATAATATTTAGCTTGTCAGGATGAACAATCCACATATATCCTACACGAAAACCATATAAGTTCTTAGTCCAAACATCGCCGTCACTTGTTATCTGAGAACCGAATTGTCGCCGGGCACTCAGGTTAAGATAGAAAGAACCGGGTCCAACGAACTTGGCATAAACACCTGTAATTTTTACAAATGATCCGGCCTTAGAGCCTTCTAGAAAAGCATCGGTTGTTCTGAGTCCCGGTAATGGAAAATTTACTTCAACAAGTGTTCCTAGTGTTGGTTTAAAAGATCCTGGTCCACCATCCTTAACCCAGCGTTGGTTCCAGCCCAAATTGAGTTGACCTGAATTGTCCGTCCCATCATGCTCAAGAAAAAAGGAAGCTAAAAGTTGAGAGTTTTCTATGAATTTTCCACCCTTCGGGGTGAATTCAATTTCAGGTTCAACACCAATAATATTGTTTTCGGCGCGGCTATAAGCCCAAGTGGGCAATGCCCTGAATTCTACATATCCAGGCGGTGTTGGCTGCCCATCTTCAAGAGTATTAAACGCATCAGCAGATTGATACAGAGATACTCCATCTTCCTTCCCCTTTAGGACTGATACGGAATCGAGTACAGTTCGAACGGATGACTGTGAAAATACTTTTTGACTTTGGATCCCAAACAGGATCAAAAAAAGGCAATAAACTGTCGCTTTTTTCATGAGTTGGTTGATTAGAAGGTTAAAAGCTTAAAAAATGTAAATACAACATCACCTTACGCTTTTGGAGGGAAGAAAAACTAAAGCGGAACAAGTAGAAGTGGAACGAAGGTAAATGTCTTCTTAGCTGGTAATTTAAAATTTCTTTGCTGCAATCGTTAACCATAAGTGAATACTAATTTTGCAATCTTTGATCATGCAAATCGACTTTAACCAAATTCTCGAAGATATATTTCAGGATGTACTGAACATCCCGGTTGAAGGCCATGTCGCAGACTACATCCCAGAACTGGCATCAATTGATCCAACAAAATTTGGCGTCCATCTTTGCTCTTTAGACAACGAACATTATGGGGTAGGGGACTCAGAAGAAAGATTTTCTATCCAGAGCATCGGAAAAGTACTTTCACTCGCTCTTGCTTTTCAGCAGAAGGGTGAGGTTCTCTGGTCAAGAGTAGGTGTAGAGCCATCCGGTAGCTCTTTCAATTCATTGTGGCAGCTTGAATATGAACATGGGATCCCCAGGAATCCACTCATCAATTCTGGTGCTATTGTGATCTGCGATATCCTGTGCAGCATGTACGAAAATGCAAATGATAAATTACTCTCTTTTGTCAGAACAGTTGCAGGGAATGAATCAATTCAATATAATCAGAATGTAGCTGCCTCTGAAAAAAGACTTGGTTTTAGAAATGCAGCATTAATTAATATGATGAAGGCAAGTGGCAATATTCACAACGATATTTCTAAAGTGCTTGATTTATACTACAACATGTGCTCGATCGAAATGTCTTGCCGCGAATTAGCTTCGACTTTTTTATTATTTGCCAATCATGGAAAACTGATTTCTTCCAGCGAACAAATCATCACTTCAAGTATGGCTAAACGAATAAATGCCATCATGCAAACCTGTGGATTCTATGATGAAGCAGGAGAGTTTTCATTCAAAGTTGGCCTTCCCGGAAAGAGTGGTATTGGAGGTGGGATTGTAGCACTTCACCCGGGGAAATACGCTGTAGCAGTGTGGAGCCCAAGACTAAATAAGAAAGGGAATTCTGTTCAGGGAATGGAATTACTCGAAAGACTTACGACTAAAACTGGCTTATCTATATTCTGAGCTGCAACTGTGACGATGTGAACATGCCGTAAAGTGATGCTTATTTTTTTTAGAAACTAGAATTACAATTCAATAAACGGCGTATTGACAATCCGTAAGTTCAGTGTGAAATTTAGATCCCTGTACAGAATGAAATCCAGGATTCAATTTAACATATTTACCGGATTTAAAATTGACCTGACCACCGCCATTCGTGATCGTCACTGTACAATTTGCATCCGTCAACATGGCACCTGCTGCTTACACGTAAGGATGACAGATATTTATTCACTGAAATTGATTCCAGTGGAAAAGGGATGAATTCTAATGAATACTATCCATTTGCATCGCAGGGTCATTCTCCGGCACTGCATATCCTTTCTGTTTTTTACCGAAAACGGACACACTGACGTATCTCTTTGGATTCAGACGGAAATCCTGTAGTAACAAATCAAGGCTCTTAGTGGTCCTGGAAAGATTATCATACAGTGTTGGATCCTTGATAAGTTTACCAAGCGAACCTTTTCCTCGTTCAAGATCTGATGTAATGCCGGAAAGCTGAGTAAAGGATTTCTGTGCTTCGTCAAGGGTCTTATTCAATTCCTTTACTGCTGTATTCGCATTCGTCAAAAGGGTGCTTGCATTCTCACCAACTTTTGATTCATCCAACTGTCTGCTGATACTTTCCAAATGAATGATCGCTCCTGATATTTTTTCCTGATTTTTTGCAATTGCTCCTGTGATCGCTTCAACATTGGCAAGTGTATTATTCAGATGTCGGTCATAGCTGCCCATGGATTTATCGAGAGTGCCGGTGATCGATGAAAGATTTGTAATCAGGAAGGAGAGTTGTGTATATGTTTTGGCAATCTCGTTACTTGAATTTGGAGATGTGAGCGAATCACTGACAGTTCTTATAATGGAGCTTATATTCTCTTTCACCTTCGCAAGTGTGCCATTCTCTCCTTTATCCAGGAAGGAATCAAATATTCCTTTCACCTTCCCCTCTAAAAAGCTCCCTGGCTGCGCGCAATCAGGACCTGAACAAGGACCATTTACGCGAAGTTCGATGGCCTTCCCACCCATGATGCTTGTACTGACAATCATAGCAACAGCGTCTGCAGGAATCTTCACACCTGCCTTTAGATTCAGCGTGGCAATGACGGTCTTGAGGTCTTCGTCAAGTCGGATGGAGGAAACCGTCCCCACACTATAACCATGGATCAAAACAGGGGAACTGATAGCCAATTGTTCGATATCGGAATATCTGACATAATAGTCATTTGATGCCTTGAGGATATTTTTACCCCGCAGGAATTTATAGCCCCAGAAGGTAGCCGCCACAACGAGAATCGCCATAACGCCTATTTTAAATTCGTTTGATATCTTCATGTATTAGTCAGTTTCTATAAGCCCTCTTTATTCAATAGGGACCCTTATCGGAAAAAATTCTACATTCCGAACAATTAAGAGGCGGCAAAGTTAACGGACGAATCAAAAAGAAATCGCTTTAATTCTGACCCGCTCAGGCCCTGATACGTTGACCGTCCTTGTAAATTACAATATAGGCAGTTAAAAAACCATTGGCCTTAAGCTCAGCTAGCCTCGGCTGTGCAGCCTCGTAGGAGACAAATTTGCCCACTAAAAACTTGTAATAATCAGCTTCTTTGACGACCTCGAGATCCACCAGGGAATTATATTTTGAGTCAAGTGAAGGTTTAGAGGCCGCTGCTATCTGGATGCGGTAATACGTTTGATTTGCTACCGGCATCATTTCCTTTTTTGCTGCTAATACTAAACTGTCCTGGACGTTCGGCTTGATCTTTTCGATCTCTTTGCCGGCAGTAGCAAGTTCCATCTGTTGGTCCTCAACTTCTTTCTTGTAGTTTCCAAACGCTTTTAGAATGGACTCTGCCACTTCTTGCTGAGATGCATCGTTCATCAGGAAATTTTCATCCTTGTCAGTGCTTAGAAACCCCGATTCTATTAGGATACTTGGCATCGTAGTTTCCCGCAACACCAGAAATCCTGCCTGCTTAACACCCCTGCTGGGCAATCGTCCCAGGTGTTTAAAGGATCCTTCAACATAGGTTGCCAACTGTATACTTTGCTCAAGATGAGCATTCTGAAACATTGAAAGTATAATGTGCCCCTCTGTTGAATAAGGGTCAAATCCTTCATACGTTTTCTCAAAATTATCCTCCAGTAAAATAGAGGCATTTTCACGTTTTGCAACGGCTAAATTATCCTCAGCCCGGTGCAAACCGAGCACATAAGTCTCTGTACCCGTAGCATGATTTCTGGGTCCCAGGTAATTGCAATGAACGGAAATAAACAGGTCCGCTTTATTACGATTGGCGATAGCCGCACGCTCAATCAAAGGAATAAAAACATCGGTTTCACGGGTATAGATCACCTGGACATCCGGATATTTGGCTTTTATTTTTTTTCCGAGATCAAGAACAATCGAGAGAGCGATTTCTTTCTCTTTGGTATCATTACCATGGCATCCTGGATCCTTGCCTCCGTGACCGGCATCCAGCACTACTTTACTGATTTTATAAGGATGCTGAGCTGCTATAGGTGACGTGAAACCTAAAAATAAGGTTAAAAACAGGCTCACGACTGACGAGGGAAGGAGGAGTGACGTTTTAGAACGGTAACAAACTTTCATACCTTTGAACAAGTGGGTTGCATTAGCAAAAGTAATAATATGTAAGTATATGTTCGCATGCTCTTTGTATATAATTTACAGGATTTCAGAAACAGGGCCTCCAGACCATCGACAGGGTCCTAAGTTCAACGACAGCTCTTTATCTCTTATTCTTTAATATTACCCACTCACCGGCTCAGATTGAGATTCTTGTTCTTCATATCTACTTTCATCCTCCTGTCTCTTTCCGGGATCAATTCTGTCTTTGCACAAATTGAAAATCCATTAATTCTGGCCTACCCTGGAGACACCTCCACGATCAGGGCTTTTCCACATGACTCTACCCACGTCAGAAAGGTGAACATTGTAATGTCACCAGACAGCATTAATGCGAAGATTGAATATGGATCTGTGGATTCCAATTACCTGGACAATGAAATGCACAAAGTTTATTTGTTTGGCAAAGCCTATGTGCGGTACAAAGAGCTTTCCATTAAAGCGGATTACATCGTGGTCGATCTTGACAGCAACATCGCAACAGCTGAAGGCAGATTCGATAGTTTAGGTAAGCTTACGGGCAAACCGGAATTCAAGATGGGCAACGAAAACTTTTCTGCAGAAAAGATGAGATACAATTTCAAGACGAGGAAAGGATTTATCTACAATGTACTGACGAAGCAAAGTGATCTGTTGATCCATGGAGAGGAAACGAAATTTGTAGGAGGTGGATCTGATTCATTGCACCAGGATGATGTATTATATAACACAGGGGCGCTGATCACAACTTGTAATGCTGAACATCCACATTATGGAATCAGGGCGAGCAAGGTGAAAACGATACCGGGTAAACTGGCTGTTATCGGACCTTCGCATCTCGAATTATTTGGTGTGCCGACACCTTTATGGCTGCCGTTTGGATTTTATCCTATTTCTGAGACGAGACATGCCGGTGTTATTTTTCCGCGTGATTATGAGCGATCCGAGCGCTGGGGTTTTGGTTTGAGAGATCTTGGATATTATTTTCCCGTCAAAGACTGGGCTGATGTAAAACTGACCGGTGATATATATTTCAATGGTTCGTGGGGCCTGGGTGTCACTTCTAATTATGTTAAGAAATATAAATTCAGAGGCAATGTTGATCTTCGTTACTCAAATCGTATCACTGAAGCAAGCGATTCTTACTTCA
>JBDUDG010000445.1:0-2631 GCA_040003045.1 Saprospiraceae bacterium
GAAGTATTGGAATTTATCAAAGGCCTTCAAAAACCCGTTCGCTAAATGGAACTCAGAAAAAGAAGAGCTTTTCATGATGAGGATGCGATGTCGGCGATGAACGACATTATGTTTTTCCTTTTACTATTCTTCCTCATCATCGCGACGATGTCTAACGCGAATATTATCAAGATCCTTTTGCCGAAATCGGATACGACCAGCCAGCTTGCAAAGCAGCCACTGACTTTGACGGTCACCGAGGACCTGAAATATTATGTGAATGCGAATGAAGTTCCTGCAGGAATGCTGGAGGGCGCGCTTGCAGGTGCGATCAAGAGAAATGAGGACCCGACAGTTGTATTGCGTATTGCAAAATCACTTACTGTTCAGGATCTGGTCGATGTCATGTCTATCGCTGCGAAGCTGAATCTGAAGATGGTGCTTAGTACAGAGAAGTAGACCGATTTTGGATTTACGATTTACGATTTACAATTTACAATTTACGATGGTTGGTGAGCTGCGGTTGGTGAGCTGTAGCACGAGGTTGAGGTTAAGCAGGTAGAACCTTTGGATTTACGATTTTGGTTCCAAATTATTTATGATCAATCCCTGTTGCTATTTTGAACACCCCGGCAAAGCCATTGGCGCCAGTGGAGGTTTTGAACATGTGATGTCAGTCGCGCTCAATTCACGAGGAGGATATAAAGAAGGCATCATCCGATGCATCACAAGCCGTGAGGGCGACCTGGAACATGCAGGATATGTTGACCGAAGTGTGTTACATAAAATAAGAGAAACAACTCCTGAACATTTTGATATAACCGAACGATTGATCATAAAAAATGAAGCCGAAATAATTGATGAGATTGGTGGAAAGGAGAGGGATTTTATCGGGCTTGAAGATCCGGATATCTGGATTGATGAAGTGACCGGTTTGATACATGTGTATTTTACGATTCCATTGCGAAGCAGAAATAATCAGACTGACTTAATCCATCTTGGTCATGCCGTAGGGAAAGATATGGATTCACTTGAGATGACCCTGCCTGTACTGATGTCCGGAAAAGAAGGAATTAGTGGAAAAGAAGTTTCAATCGCACCATGCAATAAAAATAAATTCCGTTATAATCTTGTGGAGTCAGCAGCGGAGGGAAAGGAATTTTGGTATTCAACTATTCGCGTTGCAATAGCCGATGATATGGGTAAGCCCTGGAAATTCGGAGATACGTTGTTTAATCCTGAAGTACATTCTATTTCCTGGGTTGGCGGTCATGCTTCACCCGGACCACTTCTGCCGGATACATTTATGGATGTTGGAGAGGGCAAGCGGCTTGGAATATTAAATGGTCGTGAAGCGAACCAAAAGGCTGGAGACAGAATTAAGTACGGCATGTTTTCCGCCGGCCTTTTTATTTACGATTACGAGCACGGAAAAATTGATTGGGTATCACCGGATCCATTCATCCAGGATAGCCAGGCAAAAACGATAACTTTCGCAAGCCAGTTTGTTGAAACCAAGGCAGGATCAGGTATTCTTTATGCGCACGTGGATGATTCCTTTGTGCGGGCGTATACAATCGATGCTGATCGTATAAAATTATTGTTGCCACGTTGACCAATCAGAATAAAAACGATTTTTATTCATACCACACTTCTATTTCGTATCCATCGGTATCTTTGAAAAATAACTTTGGGTAGCCTGGTGCAAATTCTCCCTGGTCGGTGATGATTCCACCTGCGTCTGTAACTTTTTTTACCATCATATCCATGTCTCCGGGATCCCTGAGCCTAAAGCCGAAGTGTGCAATTCCTCCAGTGACACCTACGGTATGGTCATCTTTTGGCAGGAAAACAATGACATCATGAGCTCCCGGTGTTGTGAGCTGTAAAAAATCAGGCGTGTGGTACATGACCTGCATATCGAAGACCGTTTTATAGAAACGAAGGGTACGATCAAGATTCGCAACGTGGATTGCGAGGTGAGTAAGCCCGTATGTCTTTGCGTGAATTGTCATGAATTTGTGTATGCACTATTTCATTGCAGCTGATTTAAAACGTGATTAACGGGGTTTAGGACTGAAGCTCCGAGGATTCTTGAGCGCACATCAGACCAACCGAATTTTTTATCGGGCAGATCATTGTTGTCTTTGAATGGCATTTCAATGGTCAGTGCAAGACATCCATATCGTTGAGCAATGTAGTTGCTGCACAACGTGAGATTAGCTTCGCCAAATTTGTCTAATGGATATTTGTGCGTGTTTTGAAAATCAGGACACGTATCTATCCAGTGTGTGATAAATATTCTTTCCATAGTCGACAGGTATTCATTGTAGTTTGGAATTCCTTCTGACGCTGCGATGAAATTGTAAGGAAGCTCTTCATCACCATGCACATCCAGCATGAGATGGATTCCCGTTTCATTTATTTTCCTGCTCACATGGTAAACTTCAGGGCTCATTTTTTTAGTAGGCTTCTGCCATTCCCTGTTGAGGTTTGCACCGGAAGCTGATGCCCGTAAATTACCTGCGATTGAACCATCAATGTTCATGTTTGGAACTACATAAAAAATAGCGTCTTCAAGGAGTTTTGTTGATACGGAATCATTGGGATCAAGAAGCCGCTCAAGAAAACCTTCGATAAACCATTCGGCCA